>JAGQPD010000124.1 GCA_020426865.1 Planctomycetales bacterium | reverse complement strand
GGGTCAGAGGCCGGGAGAAGATCGCCAAGTTGTCGAGCCGACCCGCGAAACGCGGGTTCGCCGAACTGACGCTGCTGCTGCCGATCCGTAACGGAGCATTGTGGCTTGCTGCATCCGTCGTCGTGGACGCCAATCCCGATGCCTGCAGTTGTCCGTCCAGGTAGATCTGCATCTGTCCGGTGTCGCGATTGATGACCGCCGCCACGTGATGCCATTGCCCTGCGGTAAAGGAGTTGGTGCCGGTTCGCAACAGCCGGCTGCTACTGTCGTTGGTCCGAAACTCCAACGCACCGAAGTTCGTCAGCCACAGACCATACGTTTGAGTGGCACCGATTACCCCGTTATCTTTCGTGACGATTGGCACCGTCGTCGTGGGTAATTGATCGACGTTGACCCAAAGCGAGATGGAAACGTTGTGGGTCAGGTCAAGACTGCCGTCGTCGGAAACCTCTATTCGATCGTCCACACCGTCCAGCTGGACCGCACCCGCCAAACCATCCTCCAGTGCACCCACCGCATCCAAATTGGGCGAACCCGCGTACACACCATCGTGGCCGCCAAGCGAGTCCGCGGCCACGGTCGCGCCGCTCGATTCGTCAAACTGCCAGAATCCCACCGCACCATGTTCGGCAACCGTCAGCGCATAAGCCTCTTGACGCGGGAAGTTGAAGGCTCCGTGCTGATGCCACTGGATATCGATTGTCTGACCGCTCTCGAACTTCTCCAGTCCGTTCGGAGACAAGACCTGGATCACTTCCGGAACACTGAAGGCCGCTTCCGCCGTGTTCCCATACGCACCTAGATTGATTCGACCGCCATTGCTGCCCACTTCACTGGTGTAGTCATCACGTAGATCTCCGCCGTCGATCGCCGGCGAGCCCGCCAGAAGATGGAAGTTGTCGTCGGACCCGCTCTCACTATCGACGCGGACCAATCGGACCGCGTCGGCCACCAATCTTCGCCCATCCGACTCGGTCAGTTCCACGGTCAACGTATCGCCCACCATCAGCACCGTCGTCAGTTGCTCCCAGTCGACACCGTCGGCCACGAAGTCGTTGGGCATGGACCGTTGATCGTAGGTCGCGGAGTGGACCTCGGTGCCGCTGTCGAGCACCCGGTAGCGGGCCGCCGTGGCATTGGTGCCCTGGAAGCTGCCCGCGGCATTGGTCCGCCACGTGACCGCCAGCTGATAGGTCGAGCCGGGAAGCAAATCGGTAAACGTCCAACTCGCTGACTCGACACCCGTGGTCGTTACCACGTGCAAGTCGTCCTCGTAGCCACCCTGCTCGGTCAACTCCGTCCAGGTGCCCGTTGTCCCGAAGCCAGGATCGCCGTTGTCAATGATCTGCGAGCTGACCGTGTGCCCGAGAATATCATCAGCGCCATCGACATCGACAAACCCAGGTGCGAAGCTCGCCGACTCACCGGCCAGACTGTGCGCGTCGAGTCCCAGTTCGTAGAACCAATCCGCGCGGCTGTCGTAATCGCTGTCTCCCCAGCGTCCCAAAATGCCCGCTCCGGGCGTGTAGATCAGGTTGTAGTCCGAACCAAATCCGTTTTGGCTATCGACCAGTACATGGATGGCCGCGTCTGAGTGCGTTTCTATGATGTTATTGCGCAGACGCACGTCGGATGAATTGCCCGAGACGCGGACACCATATCCGCTTGGCTGATAAATGGTGTTATTCCGCAATAATGTACCACTCAGTGCGTCGCCGATGGCAACGCCGCCATCGGTGTTGGCATAGACCACGTTGTTGACAATCTGTCCGCGATAATCGAGTCCCGTTGACATGCCCACCCGATTCCCGTACGCGCGATTATCCGCCAGAAACGAGGCCGCTCGGCCCACAATCCCGACGTTGCTATTGTTGTAGGCGACGTTGCCCAAAGCCGTACCGTTGCGAACGTCGATCCCGATCGCATTGCCAAACACGATATTTTCTTCGATCAAACCGCCACTGTTGCCAAAGATAATCCCATAGATGGTGTTGGACCAACTGGTATTCGCGCGGACCACCACGCGACTCCCTTGGATACCGGCCTCATTGTTATACGCCTGGTTGTTTTCAATCAGAACGTCGCTGTTGTTGCCCGTCCCTGTCGCTGAAATGCCCACCGAATTCGCGAAGACAATGTTTTCCGATACCACAGTGCCATTGTCCACATTCGACAACTCCAGTCCGGTAAAGCTGTTGTGATGGGCAACATTGCCAGTCACGGTGTGTCCCGTACCGGTGCTCAACCGCGCACCCGTGCTGAATCGAGTGAATTCATTTCCGATCAAGGTGACCCGATCGCCTTGTGATTGGATGCCGTAGCCCGATGAATTCCCTATCCCATCGAACTCGCTCTCCGCCACCGTCCAGCGGTCATTTCCGCTGCCGAACAACACTTCGTCGTTGGCATTCCCGTAAAGACGACTACGGAGAATCGTCACCCCATCGCTATCCGACCCGACCGCCGCGTAGATTCCGTGATACCCGCCGGTGATGGCGAGATTTTCAAATGTCACATCGTCCGCGTTCTCCAGCTCGAACACGTAGCTGCCGTTAAGCGTATTGCCACGGTTTAGAATTGACTGGTGATCGGGCTCGGACGCGCCGACGATGCGTACACCAGCATCAGCCGCCGTGATCAGTATGTTTGCGGCCAGGTCGTATTGTCCTGTATCCACAAGAATCGTGTCTCCGGGCTCTAAATCGAACTGTTCCAAGATCGCTCGCAGGGAAGCCTTGGGAGAATTCGGCGACAGTCCGCTGTTTGAGTCATTTCCAGCGGCTGTCGTGTATTCGTTGTCCGTCAGATCAAGGTCGTCCGATACATTCACGTAGAACGTATTGGTCTCGGCGGTGATCTCAAAGGTGTCGTTGCTGACATCGAATATCGCAGGATTGTCACTGACCGAAATATAAAGCCGGTAATCTCCATTGGGAGGAACGCTTGCATCGATCGGCCATTCGAACAAACCATCGTTCGCAGTCGACTCAGCAATTGAGAAGTTGAACCCTGGATCTCCATCGCGGACCAACTGCAAATCGACTGTTCCGGCTCCCAGATTTTCCGTTCTCCAACCGATCGCAAGCGCCTGACCAACAGGTTGTGCTTCGCCTCCGTCTGGTTCGGTAACCAGCAGTTACTCGGTCGGAGACTTGGACGCGTGTGGTGTATTCCCATAGGCGCCAAGATTGATGAAACCGCCGTTGGGATCGGGTTCATTTCCGAATGAAGAGGTCGCATTGCCGCGATCGATCGCCGGGGATTGCACCGCATCGAAAACTTCGACCGAGGCGAGCGGCACAGCGATGCCGAGGGCGATGTCGAAAACGGGGGTCAGCGAACCGGTTTGTCGACCGTCGCGACTCAGTAGATGGAAATCGTCATCGCGACCATCCTGGAGCGAGTCGACGTAGCCCAGAACATTATCGTTGCCATCGGGATCAGCGAATAGAGGATCTTGAGTGATGCTGGCCGAGTCCGTAAAGGTGGTGTTCTGCCAACTGATGAGAGTCGGACGATTCACATTCTGCCAACGTCCGAGCACACTCTGATCCAGCAAGTGAATCAGGTTGTAGTCCGAAGCAAAACCGACTTGACTATTGGTCGCGACTTCGATTCCGGTTGCGTTCTCCAACCAGAGGATGTTATTGACCAGCGATAGGCCTTGGGATTGCTCGCCAAACCGTACGGCCAAGCCACCTATCTGTTGGATCGTGTTGTTGGCGATCGACGCATTTTGGCCGCGATCTACGCGAATCGCGAGATCGCGACTCGCGTAGACCAGGTTGTTAGCAATCACGCCCGTGAACGGTGCGGGAAAAACCTGGGCCCCGAAGATGCCTACCAGATTGCTGTAGACAGTGTTCCCTTGAATACTGCTGCTGCGATAGGCGAGAATACCTGTCGACGCATTCGCATACACGCGGTTGTTAGTAGCCGAGCCAGATTGCCGAAAACCCAGCTGTATTCCCACGCTGTTTTCAAAGACCACATTCTCTCGTACAGATCCGCCGCAGTCGACGATGATCCCGCGATCGACGTTGCCGTGTACGGTGTTCAGCCTGACGTCGACGCTAAATTCGCCTTGAATACCATGAACACGGTTGTCAAACACGTGGTTTCCGACAATCTGAACTGTCCCGTCGTCGGCGTCGGCATAAATACCTCGGTCAGTCACACTTACCACGTTGTTCGATAGGGTGGATAACTCACCAGCAACGCCAGTGAGGTAGATTCCGTACTCCAAATGATTCTGGATGGTATTGCCGTCGACCAGCAGCCCCTCCTGGTTTGTGGCATAGATACCTCGAGCCACATTGTTGCGAATGATGCTACCCGATATCTCGTCGATTGGGGACGTGACGTAGATGCCGTACCGACCGTTGTCCGCCACGAGAAGGTTCCGCAAGGTGGTGGACTCAGCATTATCCTCAATCAGGATACCGTCGAGTGAATGCCCGGACAGACTGAGATTCTCGCCAGTGAACCGCGTACTTCCTGAATGGACGTACAATCCGCGTTGTTCATTATCGAGCACCAAATCTCGTATGGTCACGCTGTCGGCGTCATTAAGTTCGACTAAGGGTGCGACAGTATCAGGGTGCACGTGGTAGAGACTGGCTGACGCGACAGAAGATTCGGGACCAGTCCAAAGAAAGCCTTCATCGTCACCGATGCCGACGATATTCGAGAGAACGGTCGGATCGAACAGCGGGTAGCTGCCCGTGTCCGTGAACAACGTATCGCCGGCGCCCAATGAATAGACACGCAGCACATTGTTCGGCAACGGTTTCGGGCGGTCTGCCAGTTTGCCGGTATTGCGGTTGTCTCCCACGGCGCTGGTGAACTGGTCATTCGCCAGATCCTGATCATTCACATAGTAGGTCGTCGTGTTCTCGGGTACGGTGAACGATTCGATACTACGGTCGATTGCGTAAATCTCGCCAACCAGTTGGACCTCGATTCTCAATCCATACGTTCCGAAATCGACCCCGTCGTTACTCGGTATCCAGGTGAATCGACCGTCGTCCTCGGTCCCGGAAGCGATGGTAGTCACCAACTGGGGTCCATGTGGCCCGTCGGACAGCAGCCTGATTGTCACCGCCGAGTCACTTTGATTGCCGAACGTATCCCAAAGTATCTCTCGGGGACGGTCGCGTTCCCAATCGGTGTACAAATCGGGGAAGCGCAGGACAATCGCCGGCCGCGACGGCAATGTATCGACATCGTCGGCGGTCTCCCCGAATGACCCCATATCGACGCCGTGCTTCTCGGAAACGAGTCGCAACATGGCATGATCAAACCGCCCGGGATTCGCTCCGGAGCCCGTCAAACGCGTTGACTGGATCCGAAACTCGAGCTTGCGAGTCCCAATCGGGAGTAACAGGTCGTCGCCGACCAATTCCCACCGGCCGTTGACGGCTCGAGTAGCGACAGCCACCAGGCGAGCTCCGAGGGCGGCGCCAGAAGCATCCTGCGGCTGCAAACTCACAGATGAGTTGGAGGGAGTATTGGGATCCACGTCGCGAAGTCGTACTGAAAAAACGGCGCGCAGGTCACCGGAATCCAGATCCGACACCGCAAATCCCTTTGCAAGCAGATCGACGACCTGCGTGGAAAACGACAACGGGGTCGCGCCGGAAACGAATTGTCGCTCACCGAGGAAGGATGTTGTCGCGTCTCCGCCGGTTCCCGCCTCTACGTTAGTCGACCAACCCGCCAGCCCTAGTTCAAAGCTCGCGTTTGCAAGTAGATTGTCGGCGGCTTCGGGCAGGGCCAAGTCCAACCGGATATCTGACGCATCAATCGCTGGTGAAGATAGGGATTGCTGGGCGATCGGAGGCGCGAACACATACTGGCCCAA
>JAGQPD010000123.1 GCA_020426865.1 Planctomycetales bacterium | reverse complement strand
GGCCAATACCTCGAACCATAAAGTATTCAGCAGGCGTTTGGAAGGCCAATACCTCGAACCATAAAGTATCATACCGCCGGACATATTGGAACCACGTGCTGACCGTCAGCTGAAACGTGCCCCGCGATGGAACGCGAGCTTGCGTTTGTCGATAAGGATCCACGTCGGTTGGCGTCTAGCTTCATGTCAAACGAACGAGCCGGACAATCGCTGCAACCGGCGGCGCTGGTGAACGAGACCTATCCTCAGCTGTTTGGCATCAATCCTACGCACGGGGAAGCTCCCGGGAGGCGCCTGGAGAATCGACGAAACTTTTTTGGAGCCGCTGCGGAGGCCATCCGTCCGCGCGCGAACGTCGTGGTTTTAGTGCCGGTGGCCAGTGCCGACTGATTTCCCAGCCGACGTGATCCGCTGATTCTTGCAGAAACGCGGAGACACGGTGCGGGCCGCCGTGGCACCGTGGCAGTGACAACGGTATTGATATTGCGGCATTTCCGAGTCATCGCTATCCTGGCGCCCCGAAATCTTGACCGAACCGGTGAGTGCCAAAAAGGGGCAGCTTGATGACGCTCAAATATGTTCTACTATGCGGCAGCTGCGCAATCCTAATCGCAGGTGACGCCTCAGCTCAAATTGTCTTCCGAGGCGATCTGAACCGCCACGTTCGCGGACTATGGCTCAATGCCAATGACGGAACCGTAGAAGTCTATGGCCAACAGGACTCGCTCGATATCGACGAAGATGGCCACGCTGATCTTCGCTTCGAGCACGAATACGTGCACGCCGTGCAGCCCGCCCCTGCGGCTGCGGTGCCATACGTGGCGAGCGCCATCGCCGGTTTGAGCGATATTCGGCAACGCATTCCATTGCTAACAAGCTTTGCGATGAGTGCCGCGAATACTGGCGTCAATGACGGCGACTTCGTCGCGGCCATTCAGGCCGCAGTCGACAATACTCTGGATGACATGGACAGAATTGCACACACGGTACAGTACAACGATCACAAGCTACTGGACGGAAGCTCTGGAGTCGTTGCTGAAGTCGACACCAACTCGGCCTATGTCGTGCATACGGGAGCAGCAGCGACGCCTGGCGTGTATCCGTTGCAAACCATTCATCCCGCCGAACGCGCCGTCGTCAACGCGATTACCACTCAAACGCGAGTTCTCGCCGAAGACGAAATCCTCACTATCAACGGAATCAACATCACACTCTCGGCGGGACTTTCTCCAACGGACATCGCCAATAGACTCAATGAATTCACTCAACTGACCGGTGCATACGCGAGACTTCCAAGCAAGACAATGCCTCTGCAACTGGCGACAGTTGATAGTGGCACGTCGCTAGCTCAGCTCAGTGTCGTCTCCAATAGAGCGGCAGCCGATAACTCAAGTGGATTCGGTACGACGCTACTGACAGATGTCGGGAGTAACGCACAGGTTTCCGTGGGACCGCAGATCATCGATGGTGATGGAAACGCCATTTCGATCCATGATGGACCACTCGCAGGAACGAAGTTGTTTCTAGATTTCTTCGAGCCAGATGGTTACATTAAGACACAAACAGGGCACATTGGCAACATTGTGGTCAACGACCAGTCCCTTGAGTTCGAATACCGGTCCGGTGCAATCGCCCGAATCAGCTTTCCGAATGCCGACACAGATTCACTTGGCTTCGTGGATGGACTCGAATCGTCAGGCCCCTTGGGAAGCATCGCTGTAACGTCCCACCTTCGGGCCCAACAGGCGATTTCCGTCATCAAGGCAGCTGATTGGGAAATCTCTGCCGAAATCGACCGACTGCGTGCCCTACAATTTGGAGCAGCAGTCAGTCACAACGCATTGGAAACCTTGTCGGGCTCGCAATTCATGGTCCACTCAATTGGTTCGCCGCTTTTGGAGACCGGCCAGATGATTGGTCCTCAATCCGATTTCACCGATAACCCCCTCTCGCTCCCTCCCAATGTCCAAGGATATCTCGGCGTTCGTCTGCCTGATGACCGGTATGGCTGGCTTCGGATTGGCACGGACCACGACCGCGGCATCTTGGTCTACGACGCTGCGTGGCAGCAGACTCCGGGCCAGGCCATTTCAGCAGGTAGCGTTCCCGAACCGGCGTCGCGGTACTCCATTGGATTGGCGGTACTTGTCGGAACATTCGTCGCTGGGGCGAGACGTCGTCGATGCTCGCCCCGCGAGGGTTCGCCAGCGGTTCCTGTCGTACGAACTTATTCGATTCGTATGCTCCTCGCGGATGGGGCATTTTGCCCCAACTGTGGCAAAATGCCCCACGTGCCGATCGGTCCGGGGCGACAAGGACACAGAGTCCTTGGGCCGCGATCGGTTTCCGCAAAGATCAATTTGTCGCCACGACAATAGCAACCGGCATCGTGAACAATGACATGCGCTCCCGTTGGGCGACTGCAAATCCGGCATCACCGACCAGTTTCTCAAGCGGAATCGGCTGGCAATCGACGATGTGGGGAAAATGCGTGTGCATCCAGAGGTAGCTGCGTTCGAGGACGCTCTCGTTCTCGCCCGGCTCGACGCTTGCCATGCTGACAATACCGATGCGGCCACCGGTCTTCAGCACGCGGCGGCATTCGGCCAAAACGAATGGAATGGTATCCAAAGGGAAGAGCTCCAAGGTAAAACTCATCGTTACCACATCGAACATTCCCGCGTCAAGCGGCAGCGGCGGCACTTCGCCGACACGGAGGTCCACACGATCGGTCATGCCAGCTTCAGACAAGCGGTTTGCTGATACATCGCGCATCCCAGAAGAAATATCGATGCCATACACACGTCCTTCGTCGCCGACCGCACTGGCGAGCTGCACGAGCGTATGCCCGGTACCGTAACCGATTTCGAGCACGGATTCCCCCGACTGAACATTGAGTAACTCCAATCCACGTTCGCGAGCTTGGTGTTCCCCGCCGTCGGCAATCAAGTCATAGACATGACTGATACGGTCGTAAAATTGTTGCGTGAGATTGACCATTTTTCAGCTTCCTTCGTGCAAGCGTCGGCATTTGCGGTGGCAGGTGTAGCGACTTGGCCTCAGAGAATTCTTTCCGGTAGATGCCGGGTTGCCGGGTACCCCGTGTCGCGCAATAGGCGTACCGCGGGTCGTCATTCTAACAGATTCGACGTCGCCTACGGCGATCGATGTTCAATCAGGGACAATCTTTATGAACGAAAGTCGTGACTTTCGGGGAGGGGCGATATAGAATTTTCGGCGATTCCAAACGGAAAACCCGTGTAAGAACCGGTACATTACGTCGACTAACTGATCGCCACGTCGTAAGTTGGCCTTACGTTCGTCTCATTCGGAACTGGCTGGTAGATTGGAGAAAACCACATGAAATACTTGTGTTTCAAGAAACGAACGCATCTCGCTTGGTTGCGAAGCGGTGGGACGATGCGTTTTGTCATCTTGATCGCGATGGCAACAGTATTGTTGGGCCCCCGCCCGGCCTGGGCATCTCGTGCGGCGTACGGCGTCCGTTTTGACGCATCGTGGGGGATGGAAACACACCCCACGGCTACGCCACCGAATGCACATTTCTCGCCATTGATCGGCGGCACTCACCGGGAGGGCGGGCTATTCTGGCAACCGGGAGAGAACGCCTCACCAGGAATCGAACAGATGGCTGAAACCGGTGCCCGCTCGATGTTACAGAATGAGATCATGTCGGCCATCGATGCCGAGCAGGCCTATACGTTAATTCTAGGAGGCGGCACTGGGTCACCGGGATCGACGTCCACGCTGTTTGACATGGATAGCGAGTTCCCGTTGGTGTCGCTCGTTACCATGGTCGCCCCTAGCCCCGACTGGTTCGTCGGTGTGAATAGCCTGGAGATGACGGATGAACAAGGACGCTGGCGACCGCGGGTCACCGTCGACTTGTTTGCCTACGACGCCGGCACTGACGACGGTCAAGCGTTCGTGTCACCCGACAGCGACTCGCAACCACCAGCACCGATTGCGCGCCTCGGTGATCCGTTTGCTCCCAACGATCCCGCATTAGGCAGCTTTACTTTCGACTTGGTGCGCCTCGTCGGCGATTATAATCGCGATCTATCCGTCGACGCAGCCGACTACACCGTTTTTAAGGACACGTTCGGTATGAGCGCGCCGGTTGGCTTTGGCGCGGATGGCAATGCGAACGGAACCGTTGACGCCGCTGACTACACGATATGGAGGGACAATTTCGGTTCCGTCGCGTCGTCGCCTGACGCGGTCATAGCGTCCATTCCAGAGCCATCCTCGAAAATGCTCGCATTCGTCACAATGTGTGGATTCGCAATGTCGCCGATACGTCGCATTCGCGGATCTAGGATTCTAGGACGCACGTGCTGACTACGTCGGATCATCGTCATCACAGAAGATAGCCCGATCAGCTCACGACGTTTCCACAGTCCTTCCGCCACACAACCCATGCAACGTCGTCCATCACATAGGGTATCGCCAAGCGATCTGGGAGTGACGCATCACATAGAGTTACAATCGGTCGGAGCCAGCCATTGCCGTACTTGTAGCGCAAGAGGGACTTGCCGTGCCCGGCCGTAATCCATTTGACAGGTCGCCCCTTGGCCACGTGCTGAAAGCCAAATCGGTCGGCCGCGAACTTCAAATCGCGCCGGCCAAACCAATGCAATACCGAAGGAGGGCTATATTCGTGCCAGCGCGGCCCGAGGAGCCTGGCGGACCAGGCGTCCCGCAACCAGGTTTCGATCAGCAGTAGCCCTCCGGGCAGCAACAGATCATGAATTCGAGCTAATGACTCTGACAGATTGGCGACATGCCCAATCACCTGGACCATCGCGACCGCCGCGAATGTCGCTCGCGGTGCGTCGTAGTCTTCCAACGTCCCCACGTGGGTTGGCAAATCAAATACATTTCGCGCATGATCCGCCATCGCCCGATTCGGTTCAATCCCTTCCGGCTGCCAACCACTTTCCCTAAATCCCTGCATCAAGAACCCCGCGGCGGCGCCGACGTCGAGCAATCGTCCCGGCTCGATGCAGCTTGCCAGCCGTTGTCCATAACATCGTCCTTGATACCGCAACAATTCGCCGCTCGCTAGGTAATCCTGGTACCCGGCGCCACCCCCAAAAAAATAGTCATCGCCGTATACTCTGCCGAGATGGTTGGCGTCGACTGAATAATCGGCGAATCGATGGTCGCAATGCACGCAATCGCGGATATCGATGCCCGCGATGTGGAACACAAATCGAGAGTCGTTCGCACCACATAGCGTGCACGGTACCGTTTGTTTCGTCATCGATGGTTGTCTCGCGCGATGGTTGTTGGTAAAACGGTCCCGGAGATGGTGTGTTTGTCTCGTGCCATCGCAGACGGTGAACTCCCAGCTTTGCAGGCGAAAATCATGGGTATGCCCGGAATGATAGAATTGCTCATCATTGGCGCAGTGTTGTTGCTAGTTGTCGCGTTGCCGATCGCCATTATTGTTACGGTGCTCACGATGGGGCGTAGGAATCGCAGGGACGAGTAGATTGGCAGTGTTGCCAACACGCCAATCCTATTACCCCAGCCGCTCGACTGATCCGCGATAAAACTGGCAAGACCCTCCCGAATGCCTCGATTGCCTGCCCCTTCCAACTCAACTAACCCTCCACGCAGCGGAGGCGGACTACTCGCACCGCCTCCACATCGTCCACTGTTGCCCGAGGACCGCGTTCGGGAGCTCTATCCATGGTATCGTTGGCGGGCGCTCGAGGCCACCTTTTTCGGCTATGCCATTTTCTATTTGGTTCGCAATAACCTTTCGGTCGTCGCCAAGGATATGGAAGCTGCCTTGGGTTACGACAAGTCGATGGTCGGGAATATCCTGGCGGTGACGGCGATCAGTTATGGCGTGAGCAAATTCATCATGGGGGCGGTTTCCGATCGCAGTGACCCGCGAAAGTTCATGGCGATTGGACTGTTCCTTTCGGCGGTCGTGAATCTAGCGTTTGGTTCCGTCGCCAATTATTACGTGCACCTCTTGTTGTGGGGCGTCAATGGATTCATACAGGGGATGGGCTGGCCGCCGTGCGGTCGCGTGATGTCGCATTGGTTCAGTGAATCGGAACGTGGCCTGACATTCAGCATTTGGAACACTTCGCACAACCTGGGAGGTGGCATTGCGGGTTTCCTGACCGCCTGGGCCACGTCGTATTTCGGCGGCTGGCAATACGCATTTTATGTCCCGGCGGTTGTCGCACTTTGCGGTTCGGTCTATTTGTTCTGCCGGCTCCGCGACACACCTCAGTCCGTCGGCTTGCCGTCGATTGAACGGTATCGAAACGATTTTCCCGTAGGGGCCGTCGGCGGTATCGACGGCGAACGGGAGCTAACCACCTTCGAATTGCTCTTTGAGAAGGTGCTCAACAATCGCTTTGTCTGGTTGCTGGCACTGGCAAACTTCTTTGCCTACATCACTCGCTACAGCATGCTCGATTGGGGTCCGACGTACCTTCGTGAAGTCAAAGGGGCGTCGCTCAATGACGGCGGCGTCGCCGTGTTATTGCTGGAGTTCGGCGGCATCCCATCCACGATCGCCCTGGGATGGCTTTCGGATCGGATCGGGGGCCGGCGAGGCATGGTGGCGGCGTTGAGCATGATCCCGATCTTCCTGGCATTTCTCAGCGTGCTCTACACACCCCAAGGATATTTGAGGTGGGACATGGCGATGCTGGTTGTCGTCGGGTTCTTCATCTATCCGGTGATCAACCTGATTGTGATCGCAGCGTTGGACGTCGTCTCCAAAAAAGCAATCGGTACCGCGGCAGGCTTTATCGGACTATTCGGTTATGTGGGACGGACGGTTCAAGCCAAAGGGTTCGGATACATCGCGCAGACGTATTCTGAAACTCACGACAAACAACACGCTTGGAACATTGTGTTGGCGTTGATCTTGGCCAGTGCCGCGATATCCGCGGTACTACTAGCTGGGACGTGGAACGTGCGGACGCGTCCTGTCGCCTCGGACGAGCCACCGTCGTCGCGAGAATAATGCAATCAGCGGCCACGGTAGAATCAACTGTGGTTCAGGTGTGGCCACGGCAGGCGTGTCGGCGGTCCTGCCAAAGTTATCTTTCCATACCGTGTAATCGCCGGCATCGATCACGCCGTTTCCATTGCCGTCCGCCGTCAACTCCGTCTTGGAACCGAAACTGTCCTTCCAGATCGTATAGTCCGCCGAATCGACCACCCCATTGTTGTTGTAGTCCCCGGCTAGAACTGGAGGGGCAAGAAACACGAGCGTGGAAACGCTATAAGCTGGCATTTCGTACGTGAGGGCATTGATCAGACTCAGCTCGATGTCGTCTTTCTTCGTGATCTGGTCACTTGCCGCTGTCAGCTGAAACACTTGTGCCCGCTTGAATTGCTTGTCGTTGGTCAGCTGAATCGCTGCATTGAGCTCTTGACTCGTACGATTGATGGCAACAACAACCACATTCGACGTTTCACGATCGACGCTGGCGTATACCGACGACGCAGCGACGTCACTAGTCGCCGCATATACGGACAAATCACCAAACGAGCCGCCTTGACCGTTGTAATCACGAAACATGTCGAAGGCAGCTTGCACGTATTTGTCTTGGCCGTCGAGGTCCCACCAACTGGCAGCAAACACTCCTTCGCGGCCGAACGCACCCAGGGCATCGGCCTGGGCGATTCCACCCGAGATATGGTCTCCGGCACCGAAGTTGTATTCCGTGATCGCGATCTTCGTCCCCGGATAATTCGCATCGACCTGCTGTTGCATGCGAGGGATCAGCTTGATCGGGCCGCGGGTGCTGAATTGCGTAATCCAACTATCTTCTACATACGTGGGATCCCACAACGATCGCGGTGCCTGCACACGGGCCGTGACAGCACCGGGCGTGGTCGCGCCTTCGGTAATCCGAGTATTATCGCCACGTGCTTCCGGGTACCAGTGCACATCGAGCACATCGACGAGCCGCTTGCCCTGGGCCGACTCGGCCGCCTTGAGTTCCTGCAAGTAGTACTCGTGAAAATCGCGGCCAGCAGCATCTGGTGCATCCTGCAATGTCCGGAAGGCATGCCAGCCGTAGTTCACCGGACCAAATACCAAGGCGTTGGGTGCCACACTCTTTACTGCCAACGCGTTCTCGACCGTCCGGGACATGAGCTCCTGGTAGGTGACAGGATCCGGATAAATGCGAGCATGAGTACTGGACCATAATCCCGGCTCATTGTCCAACGCATAGAAGACTTTGTGACTGGCGTCTGTCTTTCCCACCGTCTCCACCCAGTGCACAAATTCGTCGGCGTACACAAAGCCATCCGTCGTGTCTGGTATTGCTGACAACGCAGCTCCCTTAAATGCGTTCATGACCTTAAACCGCGCTTGCAAGTAGTTGGGCGTATTGGCAACATCGCCACCACCGTTCTTGTCGGCCGCGACATACCCTGCGATCGGTACCGTCACGATCGTCGCCCGATGCTCGGCTCCGTCCTGCTGCAAATACGGACGAATCGCCTGCCCCGGTATGTTGGAATTGCTCAAGTAGCCATCGTTCTGATGGAGATAGTCCGACCCCGCATTCGAAGCGTTGTTTTCCCAATTGTACGCCGTATAACGATTGCCACCTAAACGATCAAGCGTACCATGCGATAGATTGTTGAAGTTGGCACCATATACGTACGGCGAGATGTCACGCCGGTCGGCGGTCGTATTGATGGAAAACGCAACGTCTCCGGCAGGCGGAGTATCCGGGTCAATGGCCAACGCAGTTTGCGCAACCAGCCAAGTCAAACCTATTGCTCGAGCTATACCAGGTACGGACAGTGTTTTCACGAGACTCACTCCTATTGCAGATCAACGACATGCCGAACACAATGAAGGACATGCTGGATGCGTCTGCCTTTGGGTCAGTATAACGGAAAGGCGACCAGTTGCCGAATGTTCCAGGGCTGCCCCAGCCGTCGCGCGCCAACTGGATGACTTCCAAGTCTAGCTGGGGGGCTCTACTATCCAACTGGGGAACTTTACTGGACAGCTGGGACAGCTGGGGAACTTTGCTGGGGAACTTTGGCTCAATTTCGACATGAGCGGGAGGTATCCGTGGTACACGGATCACGTACGAGCAGGTGGCGAGTGTTGCTTGGCCACGCGGGAACGACCATTGTTTTGAGCGGCGTTTGCGCGATGCTGTTCGTCCGCAGTGCGCAGGGGTGGGCAGAAGCAACTCCCACCGGATGGGCCGGTGTCGCGGGTGAAACGATTGGTGGCGGCGATATTGAGCCGGTCGACATCCGCGACGCAGATACGTTGAATCGATTAGCGATTGGCTCGACGGCCAAAGTTTTGCGCATCCACGGGACAATACGTTTGACGGACCAGCTGCGTGTTGGGTCGAACACGACACTGATCGGAGCGGGAGGAGACGCAACGATCCGCGGCGGCGGCATCCACGTGCGGAAGGTCGATAATGTCGTGATTCGGAATCTGACGATTACCGAGGCTCCGGACGCCGTCAGCATCGAAGAATCGCATCATATCTGGGTAGACCACTGCGATCTATCCAAGTGCTCGGATGGACTAGTCGACATCAAACGCGGCAGCGATTACGTCACCGTGTCGTGGAATCACTTTCATGATCATCGCAAGACATGCTTGCTGGGACATAGCGACAAACAGAACATACGCGCCATCGACCTTGGGCACCTTCGCGTCACATACCATCATAATTATTTTGATGGCACGCAGACTCGTCATCCCCGTGTACGCTTTGCTTCTCCTGTGCACGTCTATAACAACTACTATCGAGACAACGAATACGGCATCGCGGCGCTGATGGATTCCGGGGTGATCGTGGAGAACAACTATTTCGAAGACGTCGAGCAGCCGACGGTCACTCAATACGGCGATTCACCCGACCCAGGCCGCCTGATTGAACGAGGCAATGTCTATGTACGAAGTGGCGAGGCCCAAACGCGCGGCACGGTGGACGAATCGACGTTGATATATCGGTATCAAATGGATCCCGCTGACAAGCTCCCCCAGATCGTGGAGTCGGGATGCGGGGTGGGCAAGCTGGAAAAGTAGCGTATGTTTTGGCGACTGCAATTCTGGGTATGCTGCGCCATGCAGGTTGCGGCTTCACCTGACGTGCTGAACCTTCCGCCCCGAGCACCCGAAGCACCAGGTGGCCGGGCATTTGTAGTATCCCTACAGCATGTGTCGCCAGCCCATCGCGAGAAGAAAATCCTCGCTGAGATTAGCTGCGGAAACGTACCTTTGTTCTTAAGGAAATTGGTTCCCGTGAAGTGGTCCATCGCCGAAAATGGCGGCTCCGGGCACGAGATCACCATCTATGTCACAAGCGACTATCTGGCCATTGGCGATGACGACGATTTCGTGCGCATGCCGATGACTCCGCATACCGCCAAAGCAATCGCAGACCAATGCCAGTGCACCCTACCAACCTCGCGTATGGTAGACGTTATTGATCGTCATGCCGCGTTGCATCTGGCCCCTCGCCCGCTGTCGGTCGACCGCCAGTCGCCAGCGACGTTTCTTCGCCATCATGAGATGATCGAGCGTCAGCGCCGCAACAACGCATCACGCCCGCTGACGACCGGCATCAAAAAAGACATTGTGACGACACCGCAATTGGTCGATCGACCTGATCGCGTCGCGATCTACGGCTGGAGACTTTTACGGGGCGAACCGATCCAACCGCTGTCGCTCGTCCACGTGCGTGAGTACGTCGACTACAGCCACGGCGCGCGATTGATTTACCGCATGGCCATCGTGGATGGAACCATGGTGTCCGTGGACGAAATCCTCCAAGATCCCTCTCGAGCGGATTGGTTGAGCAGCGAAGGAGTGTTGAATCTGGACAGCGTCTACAAAGATTAGCGTCTACAATGATTAGCGGTGTCCGGTTCCGAACTTGCATCAAGCCGCCACGACCGGGCGTTCGATACTGCCACTGCCGGGTCGCACGGCTATCGGCCGCGTCACCGGTAACTCCGCGTCTTTCTTGATCGTGACCGTAGCGTCTGGCAACAGCACCAACGTCAAGACTCGGGCCATCGACGACACCAGAAAGATCGCCAGGAACGTACTGCGGTCTGGGCCCCACCAGCTGATCATCGCCGCGCCGATTCCAGTACCAAGGACCATCGCCGCGGAATTGCCCAAATTATAGAACGTCATCACCGGAATACGGTGCCGATGGGAAATGCTGTCGAAAAACTTCAGGAACATCGCCAGTTCGTAGCACGCCCAAACCGCTCCCGAGGTCAGTTGCAAGACAATGAGATAGACCATGTTGTCGCTCACCAGCCACAACGCTGACATCGGAATGATGCCGATTCCGCTCAATCGCAATAACCGGCCGGCCCCAAAGCGTTTCACGATTTGTCCGGCCAGGGGAAGCATCAACGCCTTTCCCAGAAAACCACAACCCAGCAGCGTCATGTATTGCAAGTAAGTGAAGTTCACCGACTTCAACATATACGGCGTAAAGTAAGGGGCGGCGATGTAGACCGCCACCTGCATGGCGATCAAGTAAACGACGAATCGCAATTGCCGCCGCTCATCGCCATTGGCCAGACACTTGACAGCCGCCGATCTTATCAAGCACCATTTCATGCTTTGCGACGCATCATCCGCCCAGGCGGCCGATTCGGACTGACTGGCCAGTTTCCAAGCCGAATAGACTCGTCCGCAACCGGCGACAGAAAACAACAGCGCAAACACATACTGTGCGGAAATCGTCGTCGTCCCATAACGCAACAGCAGCCCTCCGGCCACAAGTCCGGCTAATACACCGAGCTGGCACATGCGAACACGCCGAGCAAAGAACGTCGGGCGCACGGAGGTGGGAACGAGGAATTGCACCCAGGTGTTCCACGCCGGGCCGACCGCCAGACCGGTTGCCCAATAGACCGTCACTGGCACGAAAACCCACCATGTCGGGCGAGTTGTCGAAAGTGCCATCCCCGCCAGCCAGTACAGGCTAAGGGCTTGCACAATGGCACAGCGGACGATCCAGGTTCGAAAGGAGTGCAGCCGTTCCACTCCCCAAGGTGCCGCCAGTTGCAGCAGTCCGCCCAGCAGCAAAGGCAGCGTCGCAATCAATCCAGCTTGCAGGCACGACATGCCAATTGATAGTGCAAATGCCGGCACGTAAGTTTCGCCGATCCCCACCATCAGGCTGTGCGCAACGCCGTCGCTGCAAATCGCTCGGAGATTCGTGCGGAGCTGAGAATGGGAGCAGGGATGAGGACGACCAAAACGTCGAGTTTTCATAGAAGTCTACTGGGAATGCGCCCACGGAAAATCCATCAACCGCGGATGAAATCGTCCCAGTTATCGGCTTGCCTCGCAAAATAGATTAATCGAACGGCGCGGAAATCCATGCAATGCATGTTGGACACCCGACACCCGGTCGACGTTCGCAAGCCGATTCGAAATGACGTGTGGACAGCGAAGGAATCATAGCCCGACCTGCCGACAGAATCAAGGCGAACCGGGAGAGACATCGAAGGCAACTCAGTGACGACAACGCAACACGAACCGTATGCCGTTGTCGTGGAACATCGGCGATGGAATTCATCACGCTGTCTATAACCAGACGTAATACCTCGAACCTCAAGGTATCGCGGTGGCAGCCCATCAGGCGGGCATCCCGTCAACGGATTAATAGCCGGCTTTTTCGAGTTCGCGTTCGTCTTCTTCGCGGTGCTCAGCCGTGCGACCTCCAGTGGGCCGCTCGATGCGCGAGAGCATGATATTGAATTCGTTGGCCAATTCATGCCAGAAGTCACCAGGACGAAGTTTTAGCGGATCGACTCGATCCCCATTGCCGATCGCGATGATCTTACGGCGCAACCGCGACACCGGACCAACGAACCGGTGGCTCAACTTAATCGAATCGTTAACAAACACGGGGATCATCAATAGGGCCACCAGCAGGAACGGTCCCTGATTTTGCCGCAACAAGCCGAAATGGGTGGACAGCGGTTGGAAGGGGTCCATCAGCACCTGCATCGCGAAGGCCACAATGGCACTGACGGCCAGAAAGATCACCCAATGGGCCACCAACCGGCGTGCAAGGGAACCTTGGACCTGTTGGTCAATGTACTTTTTCCGACGTTGATCGTTTGTCATTTGGAGAATTCCCCTGCTCGACTTCCACGCAATCTAGCCGCAGGTGCAGCCAGGCCCCAAGAAAAACGTAGTTCATGGCGTGATCCTGTTGGGTCGTTTTCTGGCGCCGGCGACCACGGATCAAGCAACATGCACGTCACATCTTCGCCACGATTGGTCCAATCGTAACAGTCGTCATAGGCCCCATGTCATCAACAACCCCTCAATCGCCAGGCCAAAACGTGGTAGACTGCCAGACGTCCCCTGCCATCGATCAACAAAGGCGCCTTATCTTGCCCGTAGGATATGTCAACACAACGCTCACCGGACGGTCCCCCCAACCGGGATGAACTTGCCACCCAATACCTCGAGAGTCTTCCATATGCTCCGTACCCGGTGCAGGAAGAAGCATTGTTGGCCTGGTTCACGTCCGAGCGTGACATCCTGGTTTGCGCTCCAACTGGAATGGGGAAGACGGTGATTGGCGAAGCGGCGCTCTATGAGGCGCTGCACACGGGAGCAACCGCCTATTACACGACCCCTTTGATCGCACTTACGGAACAAAAATTTCACGAGCTGCAGGCCAAGGCGATTAGCTGGGGATTCTCGGAATCCGACGTAGGGTTGGTGACGGGCAACCGAAGAGTCAACCCAGACGCGCGGGTCCTGATTGTTGTGGCCGAGATCTTGTTCAACCGGCTACTCCACCGCGAAGCGTTTCATTTCGACGACGTTCGTGCCGTTGTGATGGACGAGTTCCACAGCTTCAACGATCCCGAACGTGGTGTCGTATGGGAATTCACGTTGGGCCTGCTCCCAAAACACGTACGTGTACTGTTGTTGTCCGCGACCGTCGGAAACGCTGTTGACTTTACACTCTGGATGAAACGCAGCCACGGGCGTTCGGTCGGTTTGATCACGAGCGACCAACGCCGCGTCCCATTGGCGTTTCATTGGATCGGCGATCGCACCTTGTCCGAACATTTGGAGGACATGGCACGCGGCCCAGACGAGGCGCGACGCACGCCTGCCCTGGTCTTCTGCTTCAACCGCGAACAGTGCTGGTCGTTGGCCGAATTGATGAAAGGCAAAGCGATCCTCGACGGCCTCGCTCGAGCCGCATTGGCGGACGAACTGAAGCAATACGACTGGACGGAGGGAGCAGGACCCAAATTGAAACAGATTCTCTTGCGTGGGGTCGGAGTTCACCATGCTGGTGTCTTGCCAAAGTATCGTCGGATCGTCGAATCGCTCTTCCAACGCAAGATGTTGGCGGTCACGATGTGCACGGAAACGCTCGCGGCGGGAATCAATCTCCCCTGCCGCTCCGTCGTTCTGCCGACGCTGCTGAAGGGTCCCGTCGAAAAAAAGAAGCTCATCGAACCCAGTACGGCGCATCAGATTTTCGGTCGCGCCGGGCGCCCCCAATTCGACGACCGCGGCTTTGTCTACGCCTTGGCCCATGAAGATGATGTCAAGCTACTGCGCTGGCGGGAGAAATACGACCAAATCCCTGAGGACACCAAGGACCCGGGACTGCGTAAGGCAAAGAAGGCGTTGAAGGCAAAAATGCCAAAACGGCGTGCGAATGAACAATATTGGACGGAATCTCAATTCAATAAACTTCGTGAAGCACCCCCGGGAAAACTCTATAGCAAAGGCGAACTTCCCTGGCGGATGCTGGCGCATGTGCTTGAGGCATCGTCCGATCTCGGCACCTTGCGTGAACTGGTTGACAAACGCCTAATGGACGAAGGGAGCAGCGAAGGAGCACAGAAGAACCTCGACCGGATGTTGTTAACGCTGTGGCGAGCCGGCTACGTTACGCTCGAACCCAAACCGCCACAAGATCTGGATGATGACTCGCCGGGCGATACCTCATCTGCGTCACTACAAAACGGCGCGACATCGCACGACCCGACCGCCGGTCAACCAGCGACCGCTAACCAGTTATTCGGTTTCTCGCTTGCCCCAGCTTCAAAAGCTACATCGTCGTCGCGCGACCAGGTATCTTCGGCTCAACCAACGGCCGCTCCCCGATATCGGCCGCAAAAAGCACAACCCACCGAGTTGCTTCCGCGGCTGGAAATGTTTCGTAGCGTCCATCCGTTATACGGTGTGTTCCTCATCAATCATCTAGGGATTGCCGATGAAGCCGAACGTTTGCAGGCGATGGAAAGTGTGTTGGAGTTGCCGCCCTCGGTAGTTCATTTTCTACGAGTTCCCAAGCACGAGGAACTACCGCCCGGCCCTCTGGCAACAATGCGGCTCGACGCCCATCTGCTGCAATTGGGACTTGTCTCGGTCGAACAACTTATCGAACAACCCCGCGAAGACGGACCGCGCGAGATGTTCGCGGAAGAACGCGTCTTCGTTTTGACGTTGGCCGAAAAGCTAAAATTGCTCTTCGACTATGACTTTCCCGGTACGGGCGGCTTCCGGATCCAAGGCGTTTGGGGGGCGGGCGATCTATTGAACGCGTATGGCGGCAACTTCAACAAATTCGTGCTGGGCCATCGCCTGCAGACCCAGGAAGGGATCGTGTTTCGCCACCTGCTGCGACTAGTCCTGCTGATGGGCGAGTTCAAATCGCTAACACCGCCCGAATGCGACCCGCAAGACTGGCAACTCTGGCTCGACGATACCGCTGCCAAAATTACGGAATCGTGTCGGCAAGTGGATCCGACCAGCACCGAAATGACCTTGGCCAAACAGGACGATGGCTGACGAACGCCGAGAAACTATCGCGAAACTGCAATTTTGCATTGTCGGCCGCCAGGATTCGCTAAAATACGGACAGCGATAGCACCGCCATATCGCAGACTACTCGATATGTCAACGTCCGCTTGCGGCGCGAACCATCACGCAAACCATCACGCGAAGTATGACACATCCTTCCTTACC
>JAGQPD010000122.1 GCA_020426865.1 Planctomycetales bacterium | reverse complement strand
AACAGCCGCTCGCCCAATCCCCACAGACTGGAGGCAATAAAGTAGATACAAAGCCCGGCGGCAACCTTGTGGAACATCACACCCATGAAAACCATCATGACGCTCATCATCTGTTGTTGCATCTTTTGGCTGTCGTCGGTCGCCGGCGGTGTGAACAACTTCTGGTGAATCACAAACAGACCGACGGTGATCAGCGGGAGGATATTCAGGTAGGGCCCGAGCCAACCAGTTTCATCGACGACATTGTGAAACGGAATCCAATCCCGCCAGTACCAGAATTTATCGGGGCCGGCCAGGTTGGAACACCAACGGATGCCAGGTATCAACGGTGCCTTGCGTAACGCGATGTCAACACTAAGAGCCCGGTACAAACCGATGAAGATGGGAACCTGGAAGAACATCAGGAAACAACCGCCCATGGGATTGTAGTTGTGTTTGGCCCACAACTCACGTTGCGCCTCGGTCCGCTTTTCGATGTCGTCCTTGTACTTGTCGTTGATCTTTTTCATCTCGGGGGCAAGCTCTTGCATCTTCTGAGCGTTCCGCGCCATCTTGCGTCCGAACGGGAAGAGGCAGCCGCGAACCAACACCGTCAGCAAGATTATCGCCAGGCCGTAATTGAAAATTACGTAATCGTGGAAGAAATGGAGGATTCGCAGTAGCAGCTTGGAGACTACGCCAAACCAGCCATACACAATACAGTCACTCAGTCCGTACTGTTCCAGCACATCGGGATCTTTCGGACCGGCATAGATCGCAAAGCGTTGCCGAAACGTCTCCTGGGCCGGCAAGTTGATGTTCATCGAATTCAATCGAAAGGAGACGTTCGTGCGTTTGCGAATCTTCAGATCGATGGGTCCCACGGCCCTGGCGAGGGCAGACTCAAGGCGATAATTCTCGACTCGACCGAATTTGTCATCGGGGTCATCGGTCGCACCGCTCATCATGACACAGGCAAAATACTGCGCATCGACGCCAACGTAGCGCATCAGCGTGTCGCTCTCCGGTTCGACCAATCGCTTTTCCGGCGAGTCGGTATCTCCCTTCTTCGCCAGTTTGACCAATTCGGGACCGGTGATCATGGTGTGAGCGCTGTGCGAGTCACGCCAAATGACATCCCGCAACCCGGCGGCTTGAAAGCGACGCGGGTGAACTTTGTTCGCATACCACCAACCTTCCAGCGGCAGCCCGGTGGGACCGTCGAGCGAATACGCGAATTTGGCGGCCGATGCCGATAGGTTCTCGACCTCGATTTCCATCTCCAAATGGTACGCATTCGCTTCACTGCTGCGGTTTTCGACGTCCGCAGTCGTTGCCAATTTGAACCGCTTGATGAACTTTAGCTGTTGTGGCGGATCACCGTCCGCCTGTGCCGGCACGGTGATGACGCGGGAAAACTCCACTACGTCCATCGCTGCCGGATCGGCATCGGTATTGGCACGCACGACGTGGACGTCCCAATTCCCGGTTCGTAGCGACGGCGCCGCATTCAATTCATCCTGATCGAAGCTGGCTGCCTTGGCGCCCAAGCGAGTGATCCCCATCAGAAACGAACTGGGGTCGGTCGCGTCTTGTTCATGGTCCCGCGACTCGCCAAACGTCAGCCTCTCGGGACTAACGAGACTCAGTGGAATTTCCCCCAGCTCAACCGCGAATTCCAACTCACGTGAACCGCGGCGGACGGTAAGTGTGATTTCATCACCTGGTCGAAATTCCTCAAGCAACGCCCGCAATGTCGACGGATCGGATGCGGCACGACCGTTAAGAGCGGTGATCAGATCGCCTTCTTCCGCGATGGTCACTTCACCGGACTCGCTGCGGTGATACACCGGCCCTCGCAGGCCATTTTGTGTCGCGTCGCCTGTACATGTAGCCCTGGCGGCGGGCGTACCGTTGCCGACCACGCCGACTCGGCACCCGTCGTTTTCCGATTTCAACGCCAGCTCGCCCAAATAGCCGTGGTCGCCGTCAAGGTCAGTATACCGAGGGTTATTCAATTCAATCCGATCAATGACCGCCCCTCTCGTGTTGGCGGTGACTAGCATCCGGTACGGGGACGCGGGATCGAGTGAGCCCATAGTAACGACGCGGGCCGGCAGTACGGCCGGCTTTGGTGCGGCGGCATCGGCACCGCCGTTGTCTGCGGGGTTGGCATCGGCCTGAGCATCGCGGTCCGCATCAGACATATCCGCGCCACTGACTTCAGCAACAGCGGCAGGACCACCGTCGGCATCGGCATCTCCGTCGGCATCGGCCAACAGTGCGGCTTGCTCGTCATCGGCCGGCTTCGGGGGAAACAATGTGGCTTGCAGCCACAGCGAACCGAACAGGATCAAGGCGGACAGGAGCAAAAAATTTGCGAATCGTTTTTCCACTTGGGCTTCCTCGCCGGGGCGGACTCTCTCAGCGCCCTTGCAATAATCGGTCACCTAAAAAATCGTCAAGTTCGGCGATCGCGCGGATTTTCGCGGCCGTACGTTCGGCGGCGTAATCGACCCGATGAAATCGCACCAAACCGCTGTCGACGGTCACGTAGCACGCTCGGCGGTCGCCATCACGCGGCTGGCCGACGCTGCCGACGTTGATCATCACTTTTTCATCACGCAACTGGTAGCCACTGAGGACCTCTTCGGGACGCATGAAGACATTGTCCGAAGTGAATATCCCGGGCACATGGGTGTGACCTTGGAAACAGTATTTCGGAATCAGACTGAAAATCTTTTCCATCTTTTTGATATTGAACACGTCTTCGGGAAACACGTATTCGCTGAGCGGATTGCGAGCTGATCCATGGACGAACAGATAATCGCCGTCGCGAATGGTGCGTTCCAGCTGGCAGAGGAAATTCCAGCGGGCCTCTTGCCTGGCACGTTCGGGACCGTTATCGGGATCGTCAGGGTGAGTCGGCAACTCCAATTGTCGTCGCGTCCAAAAGATGGCCTGTTCGGCCGTGGAACTGAACCCCTCAGGGTCAAACAGGGCGGCCTGGTCGTGGTTGCCCAGGACGATCCGGGTCAACCCCATCACGCGATCGATGCATTCGCGCGGGTTGGGACCGTAACCAACGATATCACCGAGGCAAAAGATTTCGTCGACGTTCTGCCGCTGGATGTGTTCAAGAACAGCCTCCAGTGCGTCCAAGTTGCCGTGCACGTCGCTAATAATCGCGCGTTTCACACCATTGGCCCTGCCATCAAGGTCGGTGATAAACTAGGAAGTCTATGGGGCAGCCTGCGCCCGGTCAATAGGCCGTAAGGACGACAGGCCCGACGGTTAGCGCCCTTCTCGGAGCCGATCTCCGAGCATATCGTTGAGGTCCGCTTCGGCGTAGATCTTCTTGATCGTGGTTTCCACGGGGTATTCTACGCGACGAAAGATCAGCTCGTTATCGGTAAGGATCACGTAGCATGCCCTCGGATCGCTGTCCCGCGGTTGCCCGACCGACCCGACATTGACCATGATCTTTTTCCGTGTCAGCGTATAATGGTAGTCGCAGTCTTCCGGCGTGAGGAACTCGCCATCCTCGGTGAACACACCAGGAATGTGCGTATGCCCCTGAAAACAGTACTGTTCCACGCGGCGAAACAGGTTCTGCATCTTCCGTTCATCGTAGACGTGTTCGGGGAAGACGTATTCGTTCGTGGGGTCGCGGGGCGAGCCGTGAACGAACAGCATGGGGCCTTCTTGGTACATCCGCGGGAGTTCGCCCAAGAAATCCCAGCGTTTGTTGATCAAAGCGGGGTTTCCCGTGGCCCGATCCAGTTGCTCGCGTGTCCAGTAGATCGCGCGCAGCGCCACGGGATTAAAGCCGTCGGGGTCGAACATCGCAGCTTGGTCGTGATTGCCGAGGATACTGACCTTAAAACGCATTACTTGATCCAGGCATTCGCATGGATTCGGACCGTATCCGATCGTATCACCGAGGGAAAATATCTCGGAAATATCGTGGGCGCGAACGTCCTCCATCACGGCGGTGAACGCCTCGAAGTTGCTGTGGATATCACTGATCAATGCCCGCTTCACCGCCATCTACCTCACCGAAACATATTTATTAACATTCTATCTTATTTCAAGTTTTCAGGTTAGCGCACGACGTCGTGCCGCTCCGCTAAAATACGGAGAGATCCTCACATTGGTGATTCGGCAACTACTGGCCGAAAGTTAGGACTGCCTGCAGTGTAATCGTTCAACAACACAAACCGCAATCAGGTCACAACAATTGTACGGTGTGGCACGCCCAAATGCGTTGGACCGCAGATATGATTTGTGCCCCCAATACGGGTCGAAGGCCAGCATGAGCGACGCGGAATCACAGCAAGAATATCGGATTTTGGCCTGGGAGACCACCGGACGCCAGGCATCGGTGGCCGCCCTTTCGGCCAACGTTCCCCTGATCTGCCGCCACACTCCCCCCAACCAACGGACCGCACAATCGCTCATCCCGACGGTGGCGAGTATTCTCAGCGAGTTGGGATGGACACCTTCTTCGGTTGACCTGTTGGCCATCTGCCATGGCCCCGGATCGTTCACAGGGCTGCGGATCGGCGTGACGGCCGTCAAAACGTTCGCCTACGCGGCCGGTTGCCAGGTCATTGGCCTGAATACCCTGGAAGTGCTCGCCTATCAATGGGCCGTCGGCACCGATCTGCCCGATGGGACCATCATCCAATCGGTGATGAAGTCCGAACGACAGCAACTGTTTGTTGCCTCCTATCGGTTCGAAAGTCCCGGCCGAATCTGCAATTGCTGCGAAACGCAAATGGTGTCCGCCGAACAGTGGCTCGCATCACTTACCGCCGTTACGCACGTGACAGGCCCCGCACTGGAAGAACTCCGCGGACACATCGACGAAGCACAAGGACACATAACTGTCGCTCCGAATGGGCTCTGGTTCCCGCAGGCCGTCACTGTGGGACAGCTCGGTTTGCAGCGGCATCGTTCGGGCGACCGACATGACCCGTGGCAACTGGTACCCCATTACTATCGGCGAAGTTCGCCCGAAGAAAAATTGCGGTAAGGCCGCAGCGGGAATGGCGGCGGCAAACATTCTTCCGCCACCATCATTGCGATCGGAAACCTATACTATTAGAGTAGCGGTACTGTCTCTCCGAGTTTCCGCATTCCCGATCACGACCTGTGCGCTGGGTGCCCCAATGATTTTGAGACTCACGTTGCTGTTGTTCATCGTGCTGTCGTCCCATCTTCATGCCGAGGAAGTGGACTTCAATCGTGACGTGCGGCCGATCCTCTCCGACAAGTGTTTTGCTTGTCACGGGCCGGATCAAAACAAGCGTGAAGCCGATCTGCGGCTCGATACGCACGACGGGCTCTTAGGGGAGGCCTCCGGCGCCAGCATCGTTGTACCCGGTGACATCGAGAAGAGCGAATTGTGGCAACGAATCTCCACCGACGATGAATCGTTACGCATGCCGCCAGCCGACTCACAAAAGTCACTTGCGCCGCCGGAACTCGACACGCTCCGCCGTTGGATCAAATCCGGCGCAACGTGGCAAGGGCATTGGTCGTATCAGCCACTCACCAGCCCGTTACCGCTCGACCACTCGCCAACCATGGGTGCGATTGACGCGTTTGTGGCTCGAGAACTACAGCAGCACGGCTTGACTCCGTCGGCTCCCGCCGCGGCTCATACGCTCGTTCGACGATTGAGCTTCGACCTCGTCGGACTCCCTCCCGATCCAACGGTCGTCGATCAATTCATCCGGGATCCGTCCGAGCAGGCCTACGAGCAACTTGTAGACACATTTATGTCTTCACCTCATTTTGGCGAGCGGATGGCGATGTGGTGGCTCGATTTGGTTCGCTATGCCGACACCGTAGGCTACCACGGCGATCAAGAGATGAACGTCTATCCGTTTCGGCGATACGTCATTGACGCCTTCAATGCCAATAAGCCATTCGATGCATTCACGATCGAGCAGATGGCCGGTGATCTCCTTCCCGATCCAACTCAGGAACAACGCATTGCCTCCGGCTACAACCGCTTGGGAATGATGAGCGCCGAAGGGGGAGTTCAAGACAAGGAGTACCTGGCCAAGTACATCGCCGAACGTGTCCGCAACCTGGGGGGTACGTGGCTCGGATCGACACTCGGCTGTTGCGAGTGCCACTCGCACAAATATGACCCGTTTACGATCGGCGACTTCTATCGGTTCGAAGCATTCTTTGCCGACATCAAAGAAAAAGGACTCTACTCTGGCGCCAACTCGACCGGCGACTGGGGCTCGTGGATGTTTGTCGAGAACGACGAACAACAGACCCAACATCGGCACCTCCGCGACGCAATCGCCGTTGCCCAAGAACGACTCGCAGCCCCCAACGAACAACTTGACAGTGCCCTCGAAGCATGGGCCACACGGCAGCACCGGGCCTTAGTCTTAGCCGTCCGGTCACAGGAAGACTCGGCGGACGAATCGTCTATGCCGCCGACCAATTTCGCTGACGAAAGGACAGAAACGCCTCCCAGTCCTGCCGACACAAACGCGGACGATCCCGAGGCCCTGACGTTGGATAAGCTGCCCGAAGAAATCAAGCAGATTCTGCGACGCCCCTTCAGTGACCGCGACGAGACGCAGCAGAAACAGCTGATAACCCTCTTCCGTCAGCACTCCCCTTTGTGGGAAGAAGCTCGCCAACAACTCAAGCAGGCGGAGGCATCACTGCAACAATTCGAAGCGAATCTCGATCGGACATTGATCACCGAGACCGTATCTCCGCGGACGATTCGCATTCTGGCTCGAGGCAACTGGATGGACGAAAGTGGTG
>JAGQPD010000121.1 GCA_020426865.1 Planctomycetales bacterium | reverse complement strand
GTACCGACCGCCCGTTAAGTACCGAGCGCCCCGCAAGCAGCGACCGCCCATCCAGTGTCGAGCGGCCATTGAGTCCGGAGCGCCCGTTGGCGGCTGAGCGATCGGGGGCGACGGAGCGGCCCTTGAGTGTTGGGCGACCGGGTGGCAGTGGCGAGCCGGTGCGCGCGATCACGCGCGAGGACTATATTGCCCCGGGGGCCGGCGGCAGCGGCAAGATGCGGAATCTTGGCCAGCAGCAAAAGGCGGGCGATGGGGGCAAGAAGCGGGGGGATAAGACGAAGCGTGAGCCGATCGTCAAGCTGGCGGCGATCCCGGTGACCGAACAGCCGACACCTCCGCCAAAAGAGACGCAGCCGGCACAGAAGCCGATCATGACGTTGCCGGTCGATGCGATCCGCAAGGCCAAAGAGGGAACGACGGCCCCCCTGGAGCAGTTTACGCGCCAACAGGACAAGAAACGAAAGGGACCGGGCAAGCACGATCGCACGGATCGTGATGTTGCCGAAGCGGACGAGGCAGAAAAGACAAACAAAACGCGTGGCAAGCGGACGCGGGACGCCTCATCCGACGAAGACGACACCGAGGCACCGGCTGGTAAGCGACGGGGTTTGGCAGGAATGGCCAGTGCCCGTCAGGCGCGCCAGGATAGCCGAAAACGACGTGCCGCGCGGGACGACAACGAAGAAGAGGGAACGACGACCACCGCACCCCGCCGCCGCAGCACAAAACTGGTGCGACGGGGGGGCACCAATACGGCCGCACCACGCAAGGGCCGCGTGACGCTGGAGATGCCCTGCACGATTCGCAGCTTCTCTGAGGCCACCGGGATACCGTCGACATCGATCTTGCGAGCATTGCTGGGGATGGGAGTGATGGCGACCATCAATGCCGAATTGGATCCAGAGACCGCCGAAATGATGGCACTGGATGCCGGCGTTGAGGTCGAATTCCGCCAGCAAGAAACGTTGGAAGAGAAGCTGATCAATCAGTTGATCGAGCAGGAAGATGATCCGAGTAAACTGGTACCGCGACCACCGGTGGTCACGTTCCTGGGGCACGTCGACCACGGCAAAACGTCCTTGTTGGATCGGATCATCGGGATCAACGTGGTATCCGGGGAAGCGGGCGGTATTACGCAGCACATTCGCGCCTACCAGGTTGAGAAGGATGGCCGCAAGGTCAGCTTCGTCGACACACCCGGCCACGAGGCCTTTACGGAAATGCGTGCTCGCGGGGCCAATGTCACGGACGTGGCAGTTCTCGTGGTTGCCGCCGACGACAGTGTGATGCCACAAACGGAAGAAGCAATCAGTCACGCCAAGGCGGCGGAAGTGCCGATTGTCGTGGCGCTCAATAAGATCGATCTCCCCGGCGCGGATCCCAATCGCGTGTTGCAAGACCTTGCGGCGCGCGAGTTGTTACCGTCCGAATGGGGTGGTGAAGTCGAAGTCGTCCGGACCAGTGCGATTACCGGTGACGGGATCGATGACCTCCTGGAAACACTCTTGCTGACGGCCGACATTCATGAATACCGCGCCAATCCAGACCGAGCGGCCGTGGGGACATGTTTGGAGGCGCAACAGGAAGGGGGGCGTGGCGTTGTTGCCAAGGTGATCGTGCAAAACGGAACCCTCAACGTCGGCGACGTCCTCGTTTGCGGGGGCGCTCATGGCCGTGTCAAAGCCATGTACGACACGCTGCACCCTCATAAAAAAATCAACTCGGCCGGTCCCTCCACGCCGGTGAATCTCACCGGTTTGGACGTCGCCCCGGACGCGGGCGAACCGTTCTACGTGCTCGATAATATCAACCAAGCTCGGGAAATCGCCGAGCACCGCGGCCACCAGTCGCGGCGGCAATCGCTGTCGGGACAGTCGACGCGGGTATCGTTCGAAGAATTCCAGAAGCGGTTGGCCGAAGGCCACCTTACGGGTGACGAAAGCGTGGCGGTATTGAATTTGATTATTCGTGCCGACACCCAGGGGTCGATCGAGGCCATCGTCAAGGAATTGAGCAAGCTGGATCATCCCGAATTGCAGATCAAGATCTTGCAGAAGACGGTGGGGGGTGTCACCGTCGCCGACGTTACGCTGGCTGATGTCTCCGACGCTGTCATCGTGGGCTTCAACGTAATCCCCGACGAAGCGGCTCGGTCCTTGGCCGATGATCGCGGAGTGGAAATCCGACGTTACGATATCATCTACAAGGTCACCGAAGACATCCGTTCCATGCTGGAAGGAAAACTCCGCCCGGAAGAACGCGTTGCCGATCTTGGTCGGGCGTTGGTCCAACAGGTATTTACGATCAGTCGCGTCGGGACCGTTGCTGGTTGCCGCGTCCTGGCGGGAACCGTCGAACGCGGCTGCCGCATCCGTGTCAACCGAGACGGAAGAGGGATCGGCGATTATCCGCTGGAATCGCTGCGACGGGAGAAAGATGACACAAAAGAGGTTCGAGAAGGATATGAATGCGGCATGAAACTGTCAGGCTTTAATGACTTGAAGGAAGGCGATATCCTCGAAGCATATAAGATCGAAGAAGTCGCTCGCACCCTGTAACGGATGGCCCCACAAGCACTCCACCTTCCTTTCACTCGCCCGCTGCCACAATGGGGTCACCATGAGTTCCCGCCGCGTATTGAAAGCCGCTGAAGCAATTCGCGAAGTCGTCGGGATGGCGATCCTCACCGACCTTCGCGATCCACGGATCCAAGACGTGACCGTCACCTACGTCGAGGTCTCGGCCGATATGCGCAACGCAAAGGTCCACGTGTCGGTTATGGGAGACGATAGCAAACAACAATTGAGTCTGCACGGCCTGCGCAATGCGCGCGGCTACCTGCAACAAAAGGTGAGTCAACGTATCGATATGCGTTACACACCTCGAATTCAATTTGTCCTCGATCAGGGCCTGAAGAACTCCATCGAAGTCTCGCGGATCCTGAAAGAGGTTCTCCCCCCTCCCATCGACGACAACACGGCCGACCACGATGACCTTGACGGCGATACCGATGACTCGTTTCGGCCCGACAATCCCGCTGACGACAATCCCCGCGACAACTACCCGGACGGGGGCAACGGTCCGATTTAGCTCCACCTTGACCGACGCTGCAACAGCGGCGCGCACGTCAGTGGCACAACAATAGCAAATATTTTTTTGACGCTTCTACCAAACCGAAAACAAATAGATCATGCCTGCACCGAATCGCGCCACCCTAATCGGCAAAGTGCAAAAAGTACTCAAGAAGTACTTCAAGCCCATCAATCCAACCCATGCTAGCGTTCTGGAAACCCTCGTCTTCGCCTGCTGCCTGGAGAATTCTCGCTACGAAAAGGCCGAAGACGGCTTTCGAAAATTGCAGGACCGCAATGCGTTCGTCGACTGGAACGAAGTCCGTGTGGCCAGCGTCAGTGAACTATCGGAATACCTATCGGGTTGTGCCCACCCACGCAGTGCTGCAGCAAACGTCAAACGCTGCCTGCACAACGTGTTCGAAAACCTGTACTCCTGGGATCTTGAGCCGCTGAAGAAACAGAATCTCGGCAAAACGGTTCAGACGCTGGAGAAATACACCGGCGGCAATCAGTTCATCGTCGCCTATGTCACGCAACATGCCTTGGGAGGGCATTCGATTCCGCTCGACTCCGGTGCACTCGATATGTTTCAGATCGTCGGAGTGATTGACGATAAAGAACGCGAAAAGGGGGTTGTCCCCGGCCTGGAGCGCGCCGTACCCAAAAAAAAGGGGCCGGAATTCGCCTCGCTCTTACACCAAATGTCGGCCGAACTCGTAGCCTCACCCTACTCGACCAACGTAAAATCGATGTTGTTGGAAATGAACGCCGACGCACAGTCTCGTCTGCCCAAACGGACCAGCAAACGTCCCGCTGCGAAAGATGAAACGACGGAAGCCGCCGCGAGTACGGCAGCAGATCCGGCCACCGAAGTTGCAGCCAAGGAATCTAAATCAGCCAAGAAGAAAAAGAAACCCGCTGCCGATACGCAAGCCAAGCCCAGCGAGTCAAAGAAACCGGCCGGCAAACCAGCCCCCCCGAAGAAAAAGTCAACCCAAAAGGGGACTTCTTCGCCAACATCGGCGGCCAAGTCGGGTACGTCCAAGAAGAAGACGACTGCCAAATCGATTACGCGTCGCAAACCTCGATAACAACATCCAATTGTCATTTCCTCACAAGCGAATCCTCGAGGCGTCAGGAGACATCACACGTGTTCGCACCGTCGTCCGTCGCGCTCCTCTTGTCGGCGCTGAACGTGTTCGCCGGCGCCGTTGCCACCGTCGACTCTCCTCTCCAACTTGAGGAGCCCCCGGCCAAAATGCAGGAGGTGGGCGTCCGCACCGCCAAGGACATCCGGCGGACGGAAGCTGCCTTGCAGTTCGCTCAGGGCCGGATGGCATTTCATCGCGAGAAACACGCCGACGCGCTGCGACATTATCAGCGAGCTTGGCGGTTGGACCCCCAGAAGTCGATCCTCCGCGAAATCGTCACGCTTGCCACCGCCATCGAACACGATACGATTGCAGCTCGCTACGCGCTGCTCGACCCACCAGCCATCGACGACGCCCCCCTGCTCCGCCATCTGGCCCGGTTCGTCATCAATAATGAACAGGCCGAAGACGCGATCACGTTGTTTGAAGCGTCGCAACAGCTGGACCACCAACCGCCCAAGGGTCTGGAACCGATCTACACGGCGCTGCAAATGGGGCGAATCTACTTTCTGCACGATCGGTGGGATGCGGCCACCGAACAGTTTCACATTTACGTCAGTGCCTTGCAGGATCCCGATAAGTTTGGCTTGAATGACGAGGCCTTGCGTTTTCTCAAGGAAGACGAGGCGTTGAACCTGGCGTTGGCCGGCGAAGCTTTTCTGTCCGCCAAACGCTGGGATGCGGCGCAATCCGCGTTTGCCATGATCAA
>JAGQPD010000120.1 GCA_020426865.1 Planctomycetales bacterium | reverse complement strand
CCTACCGATGCTGGCAGCATCGGCCGTAGTGGACGCTGCCAGCGTCCCAATGGGTAGATTTTCATCTGCCGCTCGCCTTAAAAATCAAAGTTTGAGGTTTGGTCATGCCCGCCACGCAATTTGACCGTGACGCACTCGCCCGCTGGTATGCTCACGAACATTTGAAGACGGATCCCGGAATCGCGGATATTTACTATCTACCGACGAATTCCGAAGAGCGAGAGATACGCCTTGTCGAGGTCAATGACATGTTAGCCGAGCGCAATGACGCCTCGCTTGAGCCCATTGACCTTGGAGTCAATATGGGATGGGACTGGGCTCATCAACTATTAGTGCTCGACGTGACCAAGGAGCAATGGAGCCGAATTGTAAGTCGGCAGCTTGCGCTTCCTGGAAATTGGACTATCGACGGGTATATGCATTTCCAAGATGAATAGCTATCAAGAGCTCTGGTGGCAGCAAGCTCGGTCGGACCATGAAGTTTTCGTGCTGTTGCGGCGGCAAGGCGTGGCAGCATGCCATACATTGCACTATCTGCAAATGGTGACGGAGAAGTTGGCGAAGGCTTACTTCTGGAGATCGGGAACACCACCGCCACGAAGTCATGCGGGCTTCGTTCAATTCCTCCGTTTTCTGGGCCACGCGCGAGGTTCTGACCGAGAACGCGTAGCCAATTTATTCTCGTTCAAACGCTTCGACGACTTTCAACAATGGCTCCGTGGTGTGTTGCCAATTGCTTACGAATTGGATAGACTCGCGCCAGATCTCGCGAACAATGGGCCAAACCCGGAATACCCTTGGCCTCATCAAGTACCGGAATTCGCGCCCGTGCTACACGATTTTCAGGTGTGGCGCTCATTGACATCCCGGCAGGGACGTGACTTGATGCGGGTGATCCACATTGCGATCGACCGCTTTTCCGAGATTGCGGATTCTTAAAACGATCGCGCAATCGTGCCAAGTAATCTCGCCCGTGCCACTATTCATCGGGCGTGGAATTTGGCGGAACCGGACGTTCTTGTGCATCTTCATCGCGATCCGACGCACTGGCCGCTCCGCGTAATAGTGCCCGGCCTAGCGACCGAAAGACGCTGGGCGATTCGGGGGCGTTCAGGCTGTCGGCCGACTCCTCGGACGCACTCGCTCCCGCATCGCCGGCCGGCCGACCACTAATAATCGGCTCATTGTTCGGCTTGTCGACCGTCGGAGCTGGCATATCAACGGGCGAATCGGGGCCGGGACTGACCGGCGCGCTCTCGACCACCGGCGGCTCCGGCTTTGGTAGATCATCGACGGGGTTATCCACCGTCGCAGGTGTCGCTGGATCGGTTTTCGGGGACTCGTCGGCCGACTCACGACTGCCGTTCGAACATCCGGCCAGCAGCAACAAACACAGCGGAAAAATCAACATGACTCGCGTATTCATCACAAAAATTCCTCCTCGGTAATGATCAAAGCCGCCGCGTCCCACGCGTTGTTAGTCTACGGGGCGGGATAGTCGCGCGGCAATCCATTCGTCCGACACGAAGCGTCGCAGCAGGTTTCGCAGCGTTTGATCTAATGCTCGACGCGCTTCGGGCGGAAGTTTGTCGAATGCATCCGCTTCCAGATCGTGAAAGCCGAACCAGTGCAACAGGACGGGCCATTCGGAGGCCTGAGCCACCGCGTTCACTCGTTGCACCACGCGTAAACCCCACAGCGTGCCAAAACTGTCGCGAAAGTCCAGCCAAACTCGGTCCAAACCGCACTCCGGCCTCCGGCGTCGGTTGAAGGCCGCCCAGCCCAAGGCCGCGATGACGGCGGCGAATCCCGCCACATCGGCGGCCATGAACCACGGGCGTTCGATCAGTGGCAGATAGCGCGCCAATAGCAATATGTGCCCGAACGCCAGCAACAGGCTGCTCAGCCAGAAACGCGTCGGCAGCAGATTGACGAGTCCCAGACCGATCAGCGCCCACAAAAACCAGGCTCGCGCGCCGCGGATTTCGAGCGGTTGGCCGCGCTGCAAGAAAGCCGCCTCGGCTGCTGGCATGGCCAACACGATCCACAACGAAAGCACGATGAAATTCCACGCGCGGTCTTGCGGCCGTTTGGCTCCCAGCAACGACATCAGCGGACAGAACAACCCGACCGCCGCGACAAACCGCAACGGCTCGCGCCAAGCTGGCCTCACCCAGCCAGCGTGGAACACGACCAATACGATCGCCAGAAAAGTCAGCGTCGCGACGCTCCACCACCACCCCGCTACCAACGTCGTCTCGCGAACCGCTCCACGGCGCATCACCAACAGCGCGACTCCGCCGCACCACAAAAGTCCGATCAGGGGGATGATGACGGCGGGCGGCAAACAGATCGGCTCCGGCAATCGAGAAGGGCAGGGCGGTTTGTGCCGGCGCGTGGCAAAAAATCGACACGGCGGCGACGCGTTCGATCTTATCAACAACCTGCTGGCTCACAACCAGATACGACGATTTCCACTCGGCCGTGGCCGTCGGTTCCGTCTGGGCAATATTGAAAAAATGCAACGGTTGCGTTTGCTCTACGGCGAATCAGGTGGCATGTTTCTTCAGACGCACACCGGGACACCCGCCGCGGCGAAGGTAGTCGCGAGCAATGTGGAGCAGGTTTCCATGACCAGGGGTTACAACCCGGTCTGCGTCGGTTTTTCCACGGGAGCATGATGCGATGAAAGCGATCTGTGTTTGGGCGATGTTGTTGACGATCACGTTTGTCGGTTCCAGCCAAGCGGCTTGGCGCGGACTGTTTCAACCGGCGCTGGAATCGGCCCCGGTGATCGACAACTCGTATGTCGACAATGGCCATGAAGTGCATGCCGAACCGGCCAACTACGGTGGCTGCGCGACGTGCGGTCAATCGGCCGGATACTCCGCCGGCTGTGGCGCTTCGGCCGGCTGCTACTCATGCAATCGCCCCGGATACGCAGGCTGCAAAACGGGTTGCTGCCAAGGACTTTGGGACAACTACTGTGCCGAACGACGCCATTTCTGTCCCGCGAAAATGCCCGCTCCGAGCTGGCCGCGATTTGGCTGCGGCATGCACCGAGTCCTGAATTGCTTGCCCTCGTGTCAGCCTGTGGGCTGTGCGACGGGTGTGCCGGCCGGCTG
>JAGQPD010000119.1 GCA_020426865.1 Planctomycetales bacterium | reverse complement strand
TATTTGAAAGCGTCGGTGTTGAACCGAAATTGGGAGCATCGCTGCCGCTGGATATCACTTTCCAGGACGAGCAAGGGCATTGGGTGGATCTCAGAAGTGTAATCCGTGACAAACCTGTGGTTTTGAACCTTGTGTACTTCGAATGCCCGATGCTGTGTAATCTCACAATGAACAATTTCATCCGCACGTTAAGAACGATGCGGATGAACGTGGGAAGTGAGTTCGACGTGGTAACGATTAGTTTTGATCCTCGGGAGACACCGGCAATGTCGGCGTCCGCCAAGCGGACAGCGCTCCAGCGATATGGCCGTGGCGAGTCGGCCAATGGTTGGCATTTCTTGACCGGCGAGCGGAACTCAATTGAGAAGTTGACCGCCGCGGTCGGATTTCGATATCAGTATGATCCGATCAATGGTCAATATGCACATCCTTCGACGCTGATCGTTATTACGCCCGACGGGAGAGTGTCGCGATACTTACCTGGAGTTGAGTTTCCCGCTCGGGATTTACGATTGAGTGTCGTCGAGGCGACCGACGGCGGAATCGCGACGATTTCCGATCATATTACGCTGTTATGCTATGCTTACAACCCTCATACGGGCCGCTACAACATGGCAGTCCAACGAATTATTCGCGTGGCGGGGCTCTTCACCGTATCGGCCATTGTCGGCGCCATGGTCATCATGCTTCGGCACGATCGACTTCGCCGGGCGACACAGGTAGAGGAGAAGACAAATGGAACATGAGTTTCAACTGTTCCCCGAGCAAGCGTCGTCTTATGCCGCCAAACTGGATTGGCTGTACTACTCGCTAGTCGGCGTAGCCGTGTTCTTCACATTTCTGATTTGCGTGCTGATTCTCACGTTTGCCATCAAGTATCGGCGAGGCTCGCGAGCTAGTCGGGGGAATCCCAGCAATGGAAATTTGAAACTCGAGTTTACGTGGGCGCTGATCCCGTTCGTCATCATGATGATTAGTTTCGGCTGGGGTACGCGGCTGTTCATGGAGATCAACCGCCCGCCGGCGGACGCTATTGATATGTATGTAGTCGCCAAGCAGTGGATGTGGAAATGTCAGAATCAGAATGGCAAGGGCGAGATCAATGAATTGCATGTACCGGTCGAGACGCCAATACGCGTGACGCTGATTTCGGAGGATGTCATACATAGCTTTTTCGTGCCAGCGTTTCGTGTGAAGCAAGATGTATTGCCCGGCAGATACACTTCGATTTGGTTTCGTCCCACGAAACCAGGGACATACCATTTATTTTGCGCGGAGTATTGCGGTACCAGTCACGCGGCCATGCGGGGAAAAATCGTGGTTATGGAACGTCACGAGTATGCGGCGTGGTTAGAGCGCGAAGGGACGACGCCCGCCAGTGTGCAAGGTCGCCTGCTGTTCGAACGGTTCAAGTGCGGCGACTGTCATGGCGGTGACACGTCCGACGACGGGCCGATGCTAAGCGGGCTTTTCCATCGGACGGAAACCATGCGCGACGGCGAGCGGCTTGAGCCGGACCTGGGCTACGTGCGGCAATCCATTCTCGAGCCGCAAGCTCGCGTGGTGGCTGGATATCAACCGGTGATGCCGGCCTTTCAACTGAGCGAGGAGCAGATATTCCAGCTTGTCGCTTACCTGGAAACGCTTTCAGCGCAACCGTTGAAGTCGAACACATTGCCCGAGGAACTCTCTCGATGATCACACTGGGACGCAAGCCCCATAATTATTTGAACGCGAATTACAGTCCCTGGTCGTGGCTGTTCAGCACGGATCACAAACGTGTGGCGATTCTGTACTTGATCTCGATCACGCTGTTTTTCTTCGTGGGCGGCGCGACCGCCGTGCTGTTTCGCCTCGAGTTGATGACTCCGCGCGGCGACTTGGTGATATCGGAAACATACAACAAGTTGTTCACCATGCACGGCATCATCATGGTGTTCTTCTTCCTGATTCCGTCCATTCCCGCCGTGCTTGGGAATTTTCTGATCCCGATGATGATTGGCGCTCGCGATTTGGCGTTCCCGAAGCTAAATCTGTTGAGTTGGTATATCTACAGCATTGGCGGTGTGTTCACGATCGCCGCGCTAGTGAGCGGAGGGGTGGATACGGGTTGGACATTTTACACTCCCTACAGCAGCACCTACAGCAACACGGCTGTAATGACCGCGGCCTTGGGCATTTTTATCACGGGATTTTCGTCGATCCTGACGGGGCTGAACTTCATGGTTACGACACACACCATGCGAGCCCCCGGCATGCACTGGTTTCGGTTGCCCTTGTTTGTATGGTCGAACTACGCGACCAGCCTAATTATGATTCTGGGAACACCCGTCTTGGCCATCAGCTTGTTGCTTGTGGCGGTAGAGCGGTTCTTTCGGATGGGGATTTTCGATCCCAAGTTGGGTGGCGATCCGCTATTGTTTCAGCATCTATTCTGGTTCTACTCACATCCGGCCGTTTACATCATGATTTTGCCGGGAATGGGGGTGATTAGCGAAGTCATCACGTGCTTTGCGCGGAAGCGGGTATTCGGATACGAGTTCATCGCGTTTTCCAGTCTGGCGATTGCGGTGCTGGGGTTTTTGGTGTGGGGGCACCACATGTTCGTGAGTGGGCAGTCAATGTACGCCGGCATGGTGTTTTCGTTTATTAGCATGTTGGTTGCCGTTCCGTCGGCTATTAAGGTGTTTAACTGGACGGCGACGCTCTACAAGGGGTCGATTACGCTACAAACGCCCATGCTGTACGCGTTGGGCTTCATCGGACTATTTACGATGGGCGGGTTGACTGGCGTCTTTCTGGCGACTCTGGCAGTGGATGTACAAGTGCATGACACGTACTTTGTAGTGGCGCACTTTCATTACATCATGGTCGGCGGAATGGTGATGGCGTATTTGGGGGGAATCCACTTTTGGTGGCCGAAGATGACAGGGCGGTTGTATCCGGAGTGGTGGGGTCGAGTGTCGGCGGCCATGATCTTCTTCGGATTCAATTTGACGTTCTACCCGCAGTTTATCTTGGGGTATTTGGGCATGCCTCGCCGGTATCATACCTATCCTGAGGAATTTCAAGTATTGAACGTTATGTCATCGGCGGGCGCGTCGCTGTTGGGGGTGGGATATCTGATCCCGCTGGGATATCTGTTGTGGTCGCTACGATACGGGAGGGCCGCTGGCGACAACCCGTGGCGCGCCAAGGGGCTGGAATGGACCACGACGTCTCCGCCTCCGACCGAGAATTTTCAAGTCACCCCCGTGGTGACCGAGGAGGCGTATGCGTACTCGGCGGAAGAGAGCGAGGCGGAGTATCAGCGGCAGGTGGAGGAGTTCGCGCGTGGTGAAGAGACGCTGGAAGAGAGTCGGCGCGAGTTGTAACGGGACTTAGTGGACAAGAGATAGAGATGACAACATCCGACAGCTTGTATCTGGCACATCATTTCGACGATCGCGAACAACAGCGGGAAGCGATGACGCTGGGGATGTGGGTCTTTCTGGTAACGGAGATCATGTTCTTCGGTGGAATGTTTCTCGCTTATGCGGTTTACCGGTGGCGATTTCCAGAGGGTTTTGCCGAAGGGAGCAAGCATCTGGATATGATTCTGGGGACGGTGAACACGGGGCTGTTGCTCGTGAGCAGCTTCACGGTGGCGTTGGCCGTGCATGCGGCTCAGAGCAGTCGTGGCAAGGCCGTAGCTTGGCTATTTGGCATTACAATTCTGTTTGGCCTGGCATTCTTAGGAATCAAGGGCTACGAGTATTGGCACAAGTTCCACGAGCACTTGGTGCCTGGTCCGCACTTTCGGCTTTTGGACCCGCATAATCCCCAGGTTGATTCGAGGCAGGTCGAGATTTTCCTGTCGTTGTATTTCGCCATGACCGGCCTACATGCAATTCATATGATGATCGGTATTGGCGTGTTCGTGGTGATGATCGTGCTGGCTTGGCGGGGTCGGTTCTCGTCGGAGCATTATGCGCCGGTCGAGGTCGTTGGACTCTATTGGCATTTTGTGGACATCGTGTGGGTGTTCCTTTACCCGCTGCTGTACCTTATATGACAGTGGATCGAGCCATGGCGCATGAATCTGTATCGCGACGAACCTACATAGTGGTGTTCGCGGCACTCATGGTGCTGCTGACCGCGAGTGCTTGGGTCGCTCAGTATTCGTTTGGAGAGTGGAATCT
>JAGQPD010000118.1 GCA_020426865.1 Planctomycetales bacterium | reverse complement strand
TGTTGCCAGATAATTCAACCGTGCCGTGTGGGTTGCTTTGGTTGTTGATCGTTAAGCCCTTGGTCAACGTGATCGGCACGCTGATCGTGTCCACCGTTCCCGGCAGGCCATAGCTGTCGATTCGCGGTGTGCCGCTGGAATCCAAGATCAATTGGCCCGAGCCGGTGATCGTGGTGCTTACCGCATTGGTCGTGCTGCCTAACTTGATCTGCGACACGGTAAGGGAATTGCTGCCCATGTCAACGGTTAGCGGGGCCGATAGGTCGACGTTCAGGTTGGCCGAGTCGTCCAATACGCTTGGCACACCAGCCGGTGACCAATTCGCCGCTGTATTCCAGTCCTGATTACCACCCCCTAACACGCCCCACGTATAATCCGTGGCACCTGCCGTGCTGCCCATCGACATCCATGCGATCATTGTCGCGAACGATAACAACCGAATCATCTTCATCTGCGATTCCTCTTCTCAAAAAATGGGTAACGCCGCTGTTTTGAAAAACAGTCCGGCGGTATGCCTGCCCCCTGTGCTGGGCCGGGCGACTCCGTCCACGCAATGTCCCACGGCTGTCCCAGCCGCAAAGGCCTACGGCTGTCCCAGCCGTCGTTACATACCTTCGCACTCGTGTCATAGCCAGCTGGGTAACTTTTACAGCCCGCTGGGCAACATTGCTGAGTAACTTAATGACGCACCCGATGATCATCAAGCCGTTCATGCAAACAGGCACCTCAGCTTTCTCACCGAGGTGCCTGACTCGCAGTCTTTCATCACTGGCAATCCTTGCCACCTGTCTCAATTCGCGGACTATTTGTGTCCGTCTTGCTCGCAGCGAACTACTTGCGGCGAACTACTTGCGGCGACGACGCAACAGCGCCATGGCGCCAATGCCCAGCAATGTCCAGCTAGCCGGTTCCGGGACAGTGGTGTTGACCACCAACGTCGGTGAGAACTGACCGAGGCTGTTGTCTGTGCCGTACGGATTCGGAATCGGTTCCAAATCGCCGGCACCGTCCGGATCGTAATTGCCGTCGTTGTTCAACGTCGTCTGTTCTTTTGGATTGAACAGGTAGTTGAAGTTTGTCAGGTTGGTGTAACGCGAATCACCGTCGTGTTGCACACCGGCCACGATCGTTACCGATTCTTTGCCAGCGGCTTTGGCATCGATCACGAATTTGCGTAGAAAACCGTTGCCGAACGTAAACGCTTCACCGACCGGCAGGTGGTTGGCTGGGTCAACGGTGGGAAAATCTTTGGTTCCCAGCAAAGTCAGTTGCGAATTGTAGTCTTTGGTGCCGACATCACCATCAAGTGATAACCCGGGTGCGGTATTGTAAGTGATGGTCGCTTCGTCCCACGCGTTCAATGCGTCGTTGTTGTAGTCCAGCGCGTAATAGGCCAAGCCAGCTCGCTTGGATGGCAGTAGGAGCGGGGCCTCTTCAGTTCCCAGGTTCGGTGTCTGCTCGACGCGACCTTGAGTGATGTTGTTGTTGCGGTAGGTCAACCGCAAATCCACTGACGTGCTTGCCTGCAATGCCTCCAGCGATGTACCGCTGAGATCGAACTTCAAAAAGATGGTGCTATTGCGGTCATTGCCATCCGCCTGCTCGCCACCGATCACGCGATCGATGATGCGCGAGGCAATTTCAGTGCTGCTGCCACGGTTTTGCGTGGGAGCCGATTCGCGGACTTCGGCGTCGGCACCAATACCAAAGTTGGTGGGAATCTCCAGAATTGCCGCTCGAGTCGGCGTCGATCCCACCGCGCAGGTTGCCACGACCAGCGCAAGCGTGAAAAGCGGTTTGATCAACTTCATTAGCATTCTCCGTTCAATTCAAAAGAGGTAATGACAAGTGTTGGGTGGAGTGATGCTGTTTGGCATCAATGTCCAGATTGTATGATTCCAGAATAAAAAGGACCGACGGTAAGGTCAATGATTTTTTTCTTGCTGGCCGACGGTAAGGCCATTTCGCGACCCGCCACGCGTCGAGCTGGTCCGGCCAAGCGAGTGTTTCGTCAAGCACATTATCCCGCCACCGTGTCGTCGATTGCCTAGCTCGGTTGTTCCTAGCGTTTGGCTGGATTTGATGGCTGTGCCGGGCTCGGCCGGTCTGCCCGTTAACCACAGCCGTGTCGTAATGCGAGTATTTCCGCATTTTCTTCGGCAGGGGAGGGTTGGATCACGACCCAGACGGGCCGAAAGTGAGGTGCATTGAAGCTTGGTCGGATTTTCCCCACCGCGTACAATGAAAGAACTGGGGGCCGGTCCCCGTCGGTCGGGAACAAGCCAAGAGGAGTGATCGCGAAATGTCGCGAATGAGATCGAAGCGAAACGTAATTCAGCATGTAATTCGGAATGGCTTCACGTTGGTGGAATTGTTGGTTGTGATCGCGATCATTGGACTGCTGGTCGCGTTGCTCTTGCCGGCCGTTAACGCTGCCCGCGAAGCCGCTCGTCGCACCCAATGCATGAACAACCTCCGCCAAATCGGGTTGGGGGTGATCAATCACGAAGCGACCTACCAGTTTTATCCATCCGGTGGGTGGGGATTTCGTTGGATGGGGGATCCCGACCGCGGCGCAGGGATGCCCCAGCCAGGCGGTTGGATCTTTGCCGTGACTCCCTTTATGGAAGAGACCGTGATTTTTGAGGTTGGCAAGGGGTTACCCGCCGATCAGAAAAAGCAACAGCTCGCGTTGCAAAAATCGCACGTGATTCCCGCGTTCATGTGTCCCAGCCGTCGACCGGCCGTGGGGTATCCGGGGATGAAAGACGACGGGACACCGATTGAGGTTTCTTTCAATTCCGATCAGCCGGAATTGATCGCCAAAACCGACTACGCTGCCAATGGCGGTGGCTCTCGCGTGAAGCTAAGTCCCGGCCCCAACATCAATTGCTTGAAGATCTATCCCGACTGCCCCTTCACCGACGACCGCCTGCTGAAATTCTTCGACGGTATCGTCGGCGAACGTAGCGAAGTGAAAGGATCCCATATCAAAGATGGAACGTCCAAGACGATGCTGGCCGCCGAAAAATATCTGGATGTCGAGCAATACCTGACTGGGCTGGACGATGCCGACAACAACTCCATGTATCAAGGACACGATTGGGACACTGTGCGATGGGCGAATCAAACCTACCTGCCGCAGCGAGATCGGCCTGACTACAACGGCCAGTACAGCATTTTCGGCAGCGCCCACCCGTCAGTATTCAACGTTGTCTACTGCGATGGCTCGGTTCACAGCCAATCGTATGACGTCGATCCCGAAGTCTGGAACAGTCTCGGCCGCAGAAACGATGGCGGCTGGAATTGAAATGGCCGCGCGACGCTAGCGGCTCTTATCGACCTGGCTCAAGTCAAAGACCCACGCGCCGCTGCCAGCGTCAGTTGCCAACTGCCGTAAATCCGGATCAATCGATTTGGCTGCGGCATATAACTCGATCAGTGCCGCTTGCTCCTCGCCCAACTTCCCTCGGATCACCACCTCGTTGACCCCTTTGACCGCTCGCCAGGTACACGTCCGTTTGTCCGATTTGTGATCGGTCGTCATATCGATCTGAATGTGGCGTTCGCAAGTAATCGTCCATCCAGCATCCACCATCCGGGCTTGTCTTTCAGTCGACATGATCGTGCACTCACTTCGGCAAATTAGAATTCGTCGGGCCCCATACCTTGAACCCCGGGCCCGAAGGAAAAGATCGCCACTGCGATACCCCCATTCTAGCGACTCGGCGAATGAAAACAACGTTTCCATCACCAGGGGCCGACTGTCACCGACAACCCCGCAGCGGTAGAACTGGCCGAGCCCGCATATCTTGGGTATCCTGGTTCTTCGGTTTCGGTTCCATGGACCCCCAGGCGGAGGCTGTTATGACGACAACCGAAAGGTTTTTCTGGACAAGGAGTTGCCAATTGATGATGATACTCGCAGCGATTCTCGGCATCGGCCGCAGTTCAGACGCCGAACGTCTCGAGGAAATCGACGCGGCGATGCAGCCGTTTGTCAACGATCACACGGTCTCCGGCGTCGTGACCCTGGTAGGCCAAGAGGGGAGCATCGTCCACCTCGGTAGTATCGGCTCGGCCGATCTCGCCACCGGGCGATTGATGACCGGCGATTCGCTCTTCGCAATCGCCTCCATGACCAAGCCGATGACCGCGACGGCCATGTTGATGTTGCAGGACGAAGGAAAGCTGTCGCTCGACGATACCGTGGCCAAGTACCTACCGAGCTTTGCGGAGGTCAAGTTGCGCAACGGCCAGCGGGTCTCCCCCATCACCCTGCGGCAACTGTTGACGCACACGTCGGGACTGGTGGGTGCCCAACTCTGTGAAGAATCACTGGCCGCTACTGCGGAAAAGTTATCCCAACGCCCGTTGGGATATGTTCCTGGCGAGAAGTGGGAGTATAGCCCGGGCCTGAATGTCTGTGGCCGCGTGATCGAAATCGTATCGGGCCAATCGTATGAAGACTTCATGACTACCCGCATCTTTCGGCCGCTGGGGATGACGGACACCACGTTCCATCCCACGACGAAGCAACGGGAACGCGCGGCGGTGCTCTACAAATATGATCAGCGGACATCGGACCTGACGCCAACAGAGAATTGGCTCAACCATGGCGGCGCCGACAGTGTGCCGAACCCTTCGGGTGGGCTGTTCTCTACGGCCGAGGATGTTTTTCGCTTCTATCAGATGATCCTCAACGGCGGAACGCACGACGGCCAACAGATTGTCAGCAAATCGGCCGTCAAGGCGATGACGACCATTCAAACCGGCGACTTGGAGACTGGGTTTACGCCGGGCAACGGTTGGGGATTGGGTTGGTGTGTCATTCGGCAGCCACAAGGCGTGACGGCCATGCTTTCGCCTGGGTCGTATGGCCATGGAGGCGCGTTTGGCACACAAGTTTGGGTCGACCCGGTAAAACAACGCGTTTTCGTACTGATGATCCAACGAGACGGGTTGCCCAATAGTGACGATTCGGATTTGCGTCGTCGCTTTCAACAGTCGGCGGTCGACGCGTTGGAGAAGTGATGCCGGCCGCAGTTCTCCCTGACATTTCTACTGGGAAGAGGTTTGATTCAATGCGACAAGTGCTCGTGATCTTTGTTGTCTGGCTGGCCAGTTCCTTTGATGCCACGATTGCGTTTGCCGAATCGCAGGGGGACGTAACAGGAAACGATGTCCCCTCCGCTACCGAGCAGGCAATCGCGGAGAAGGTGATCACCGATGACGTCGTGCGTGCGCATGTCAGATTTCTGTCGCACGATTTGCTGGAGGGACGCGGGCCAGGGTCGCGTGGCGATCGACTAGCACAACAGTATATCGTGTCACAATTTCAGTCGCTGGGACTAAAACCGGCGGCGGCCGATGGCTCGTGGTTCCAGCCGTTCCCGCTGGTCGGCGTCACGACCCACGCGCCGGATACCGTGACGCTGGTAAATGCTCAGCAACGGCTCACACTGAAGCGGCACGACGATTATGTATTTGCCAGCGGTCGAGCCGAAGCGAACGTATCGTTTGAAGATGCCGAACTGGTGTTCGTTGGCTACGGCATCGTGGCGCCGGAATATCAATGGGATGACTTCAAGGGTGTCGATCTGCGCGGGAAGGTGCTGGTTGTCATGAATAACGACCCGGCGGACGACCCCGACCTGTTCGCGGGTAGCCGCCGCTTGTACTACGGCCGGTGGACGTACAAGTACGAAAAGGCGGCTGAACTCGGCGCTGCCGGCGCGATCATCATTCACACGACGCCGTCAGCCGGATATCCGTATCAGGTCGTGCAGACTTCGTGGAGCGGAGAGGAATCTGAGTTGAAGGAACATGGCGGGCCGCGAATGGCAATGAAAGGCTGGTTCTCCGACGACGCTGCTCGGCGAGTCGTCGGGCTATCCGGCCATGACCTGGACGCGTTGCGCGCCGCAGCCGAAAAACGTGACTTTCGCCCGGTACCGCTGGGAACCAGGCTCTCTCTGTCGATGACGTGCGATGTACGCGAGAATTCTACGGCGAACGTGCTGGGGATCTTGCCTGGCAGTGACTCGGCACGGGCCAAGGAAACCGTCGTGTTCATGGCACACCACGATCATATCGGTTTGGCCGAGACGCGAGATAAGTCGGGTGACAATATTTATAACGGGGCCGTCGACAACGCGTCGGGCGTGGCCGGCATGTTGGCAATTGCACGGGCATGCGCCGAGCTAGACCCGCGGCCGGCGCGATCGATTATGTTCGCGGCTGTCGGGGCCGAAGAACAGGGGTTGTTGGGCTCGGCTCACATGGCAGCTCATCCACCCATTCCCGCTGGCTACTTGGCGGCCGTGCTCAATATCGACGGCATCAATATTCTGGGACTCACGCACGATGTTAACGTCATTGGTTTGGGTAAGTCTGACATGGATGTGGCGGTTGAGGAAATCGCCAAGTGGCAGCGGCGATATGTGACACCGGACCATTTCCCGGACCGTGGGTATTACTACCGTTCCGATCAATTCAGTCTCGCCAAAATCGGCGTGCCGGGCGTTTATCTGCACTCGGGCATCGAGGTCGTGGGAAAAGAAGACGGCTGGGGGCGAAAACAACTGGAAGCGTGGACGGAAAAGTATTATCACCAGACCAGCGACGAGTATTCGGAAGATTGGGATCTCACGGGAGCGGTGGCGGATCTGCGTCTGTTATTCCATGTCGGCATGCATACGGCACGGCAGCCTACGATGCCCGCGTGGACTCCTGGCGATGAGTTCGAAGCCGCGCGCCAACAAGCATTGCAACAGCGCTAAAAAAAAGAGTCCCATGGCTGTCCCAGCCGCAAAAGTCCCACGGCCGTCCGGCCGCAAAAGTCCCACGGTCGTCCCGGCCGTCGCCGAGCATCAAGCCCGGCAGCGGACCAGGAGGGTGTCACGAAGGTGTTAGCGCACCTAGCGTCGGCGGCGGAGCAGAGCCACGGCAGCACCAACGATCGCCAGCAAGCCGGTGGCGGGTTCGGGGACGGCTTCCGTGACCGTAATGCGCGCCAGGAGTGTGTCGGTGCTGAGTGCACTTGCGAGTGTCGTACCGGCGGCGGTGTTGGTGCCGAGGAAATCGCCGAGTCCGGCGTGGGTGGCAATGTTGGCGCTTTCGCTGGCACTGGTGCCGCCGTTGGCGGAAAACGCTGCGCCGCCATTGATGTCGTTCACTTCCGTGCCGGCATCACGGACGTCGCCGCCGCGAATCTCGATGGTAAGTGGGCCGGTGAAGTTGCCCGAAGCGTCGAATAACATGTGTGCCAGCGGATCGCCGTTGGAAAAAAAGGCGTCGTTTGAGGGGATGACCATGGACGCATAGCTGAAGTACCGTGCTGTCGTGGGATTGGCAACGCTGAAGGTGTGATCGACCACCTCGCCTGGATCAAAGACCGGTGCGCCGGCAAATCCGCCAGGGGATGTGATGGTCGTGTCGACTCCGGCTCCGGCACTTGCAAAGCTGGCGCTGATCGGCGCTGTCATGCCTTCTTCTGCCAACTCTTCCAAGCCGGGAAACATCGAGGCGGGTTGGCCACTGGAATAGGTATCGAACGTGCCGTTGTGTGCCGCGATCCATACGGGAGTAAAGAAGAATCCGTCGCTGGGGGAGAGGTTCTCGATCTTGACGTTCAGGTCGACGGCCGCTGCGGTGTTGGTCATGACCAACGTCATTGTGGCGGCCGCAACGATGAATCGGGTGGTGGTCAATAGGCGAGTGGTCGAGGTTTCGGACAACTTCTGCTGGATGTGACTTCGCATCTTCTTCGCTCCGGGAATTTCATAACGTAGGAGTGAGAAACGACGGTTGTTTCGCACGACGGGGGGTTAGTCGTCGAGGCGTCACATTCCTTACAAACGGAATCAGAAAGTTTTTTCCCGTTGCCGGTCGTCAATTTTCAGAATCGGCTTGGCGGATCGCCTGAGCAATCCGCTGTCGGAGGTCGTCCGATAGGGTGGTGTTCGGGGAGGGGGCGTGTTGATCGCACTGGTGAGCGGCAGTGTGAAGGAAGTTCAGCTGTCGACCGAAGCGTCGGCACGAGGCGCAGACCAGGGCGTGCATGCGGACCGCCCATCGTTCGGACCAGCGAAGCTGGCGGTCCAAACCTGCGGACATCAGCTGCGTCGATTCTTCGCAGTGGAGGGTTAGAATCAGCTTCAGGTCGGATAACAGTTGCATGCTCAGGAGGCGGTTCGTCGCCGATGGTCGGTGTGGGTGGGAGGTATGGGTTAGCTGATGTTCGTTTGGGCCACGGATTTTCCGAAGAGTTCCGAGGAGTTCGTTTATTGATTTTGAAACCTGTTTTTTTCCAGGCATTGGCGCATCAACATGCGCGCTCGGTATAGCCTAACCGAAAGATTAGACGGTGTGATCTGTAATTGTTTACAAATCTCTTCAGTATTTATTTGATCGATATCGCGCAGGAGGAAGGCTTCAGCAAGTTGGGCGGGGAGCTTTTCGCGACAGCGGGCGAAGATTTGCCAAAATTCTTGGGATTCTAAAGTGGCCTGAGGGTCTCCCGGCCAGGAGGGGACATCCTGTTTCCAGATACCTTGTTTATTGAATAGCTGCTGGTCGGCCAGATCCGGCAGATCGGGGGTATGGGTTACTGGCCGTCGCGATTGTTTGCGTTGGTGATCGATGATTTTGTGGCGGAGGATGCTGGTTAGCCAAGTTTTAATGGTCGATTGGCCACGGAATTGTTGTTTGGCTTTGCCGGCGGCCACGAACGTTTCTTGCACGAGATCTTCGGCCATCTGCCGGTCGGCGATACGGTTCAGGGCGAACGCCAAGAGAGCATGACCGTGCTCTTCCAGCCAAGAGAGGGGGTCAGGGGATTCGGCGTTGTGAGGATGCTCAGGCATCTAGGGAAGGATAGGAACTGGCAATCGGGCTGTCAAACGGTCTTGATCTGTCTGTTCCGATCGATCCGACCGGTCGGACCGAGCTAACGAGAAGAGCGGTTGACAAGCGTTTCATACATGCGTACAGTCATGGACGCATTCCTAGAATAGTGTGCAGTAGTTTACGCAAAAACGTCGAAAAAAAGTAACATGTTTTCACGCCCTCAAAATGCTGGTGATTTGTCGACCACGCTGCAAGCATTGCAAGCGCGTGTACAGCAATTGGAGGGGCGGGGGGGTGTCGGGGGAGTTGGGCAAGATAGGAAGGTTGTTTCCAGTGGTTGTGTGGCGTTGGATCGATTGTTGCCGGGAGGTGGCTTTGCGACGGGGCAGTTGGTGGAGTGGTTAGGGGAGGGGTGGGGCAGTGGGGTGGGGACGTTAGCGTTTTGGATGGCGAGTCGAGCGGTGGGGGAGGGACGGGCGTTGGTGGTGGTGGATCGGCAGCGAAAATTTTATCCACCGGCGGTGGTTTATCGGGGGGGTGGTTGTTGTGATGAAGAGGGGATGACCCGTTGTATTTCGGGTTGCATGGTGGTGCATCCACGTGACGAGTCGGATGAGTTATGGGCGTTGGATCAGATTTTACGTTGTTCGGCGGTGGGGAGTGTGTGGTGTTGTTTGCCACGTTTATCGAGTCGTGATTTTCGGCGGTTGCAGTTAGCGGCTGAGCAGGGAGGGGTATTGGGGATGTTGGTACGGCCCGAGCGGGTGCGGGGGCAGCCATCGTGGGCGGAGATGCAATGGTTAGTTCAGCCGTTACCGGCGGCAGTGGCGGAATCATCGCGCCGGTGGCGTTTGCAATTGGTACGGTGTCGGGGGGGAGTGGCAGGGAGTGAGTGTA
>JAGQPD010000117.1 GCA_020426865.1 Planctomycetales bacterium | reverse complement strand
TGGATATCATCGCCGATCGCGATATCACGATGGACGCCGATGCCCTTTCCGAATCGCAGATCACAACGCGCAATCGATATCTTGGCATCACCTACGGAAGCTCGGCCCCCACGGCCGATATCGAAGTTCGCAACGGGACGTTGTTGCAAGCAGGTCGCGATGTCAGCGTTATCGCCGGCGCAGGCAATACGCTAGGCGTCCACACCGTTGTTCCGGCCGGCGGCGAGATCGCTCATTTCTCGATTGCCTACGGCAAAGCGCGCACGCACTCCCGTGCCGACGTTCAAGCTGGCGCCACGCTTCTGGCACAGAATGCCACGGTGCGCGCTGATAATGTGAATTCATTTTCCAACGTCGCCGAAGCCGCTGGGTTCACGGCCAGCGAAAGCGTGGGGTTGGGAGCCACGTTCGTTTTGGGTTCCAATCAGTCGAGCGCCGAGGCTGTGCTATCCGCACATGTCGAAGTGGCAGGAAATGTCGACGTGGAAGCGACATCTCGCAATCCACAGAATGTCGCTCGCGGCTTCGCGCAGATCGCCGACCCGCTGGAAACCACGCCGTTTCTCGAAGCGCTCGCCGATTTCCTGGAAGACATCGACCTCAGCACGATCGTCGGTAGCGATATCGAGATCGACCCCCGCACGCTTGGTCCTGATGTCTCGCTGGCAGCCGCCGTCGCCCTGGTCGAAAGCGAGAACAAGGCTTCGGCGTTGGTCAACGACGGCGCTAACATGCGCATCGGCGGAAATCTAATCGTTGACACACTTTCTGAAGAACACTATCAAGCTTCGGCCACCTCCAACGCGGTTGACACGACCAGCGTCGGCGTTGGTGGTGCCGTCGTATTTTCTCGCGTCGCCAATCAGGCGACTTCGTTTCTGGGACCCAACGCCGTCATCGATGTCGCGGGACAGATTCACCTTAATTCGCTCGCCCATGTGATCGACCCGCTACCTGACTTCTCGCCAGACGCGTCACTTGCCAATACGAATGTGGCAACGGGATCCGATCGGGTTGCCGAGGAATTCGGCGACGCCAACACCATCGCCCAATCGGTAAGCGACGCACTCCAACCTCTCCAGGCGTTCCTCGCACCGTTTCTGGCTGACCCGAGTACGGTCGGCACCAGTTTCGTTCACGCCGGTGCCACAGTACCGGCCGGCGTCGTTGCCATTGGCGGCGGGGTGAATCACCTGGAGATCTACAACAATGCCACTTCCGGAATTGCCGCCGGAGCCCGCATCAATCAGCGTGACGTCGCGCCCTCGACAGGTCAAGACATTCTTATTGATGCAACAGCCGACCTGGAAGCTACCAATTTGGCCGGGTTGGACTCGGCGTTGAACATCACCGATGGTGGAGCGGGCAACACAATCGGTGGTTTTTACAATGGCCTGATTGGCGACAACATTGCGACGGCCTATATCGACGATCGCGCTATCGTTGGTGCGGCACGTGATGTCAATGTCCATTCGTTGACCGACCAACAAGTATTGGCCGTTGTGGAGGCTGGCGCCGAAGGTAATGACGTGGGAGTTGACGGTGCCTTTGGTTTGGTAAAACTGGGCCATCAGTCGTTCGCCTACATCGAGGATCGCGCCGACGTATTTGCCGGCAACGCGGTCAACCTTGACGCCGACAACACCGGTCATGTCGTCAACGTGGCTGGTGGCGTCGCGTCGGGTCAAGACGTCGGCGTCGGGACGTCCGGTGCGTTTACCATTACTGCCGGGACATCCGTGATCGACCTGGTCGGTGATACCGATGAAGAAGGGCCGTTCGGTGGCCGCAGCCGCACTCGCGCGTTCATCGGCGACGCGCGGGAAGAGGTAGGGCCGATGGGGACTGGCGGCGAAACGGGGAAAGTAGTTGCGCCAGAAATCACGCTCGATGCCTTTAATGACTTGCATGCGATGACGGTCAGCACATCGGGCGCCGCGTCACAAGGGGCGTTCGGCAGTATTGGGCCCAACGAGCGTTTTCAGGGCATGGCGTTTGGCGTTGGGTTCTCCGGTGATGTTGCGCTCAATCAACTGAATTACGCAACGGAGACATTTATTCGCGATACAGAGATCGTCGATGCCACCAACCGATTATTGCTGAACGCCACCGATGCGCCACAACTCGTCTCGGGAGCGGGTGCGGTAACATTTGGCAACCACTTCGGTATCGGCGGTGCATTCGCGTACAACGGCCAGGATGCGGTGACTCGCTCGTACGTACAGGACGCGACCATCCAATCACAGGACGCTCAGATCCTCAGTCAGTCCACCGATTCGGTCATCACGGTGTCCAATGGCGGAAGTGGTGCGAAGAACAGCGTAGCGGTCGCCGGTTCCGTGAATTTTCATAACGTCAACAATCTCGCGGAAGCGGCCGTTGGTGATCGCGCGCACGCCAACGTGGATGATCTGAATATCCGTTCTCACAGCACGCTCAACTCCAGCTCCAACGCCGGCGCCTCGGCCGCCATTTCGCATGGATTTCTCTCCGTTGGTGCCGCGTTGGATCTGGGATCACTTGGCAACGCTGCCCATGCTTATGTCGGCAATGAAGCGAGCGTTACGACGGAAACGCCGGTGAATATTCACGCCGACACCAACGAAAACATCGTTAGTGTTGTTGCTTCGATGGCATCGGCCGGCGAGGGACCGCAAAACAGACTTTACCGCAATAACGGAACCTCCGGGCCATTGAGCGGTGTAGCGGGCGAGAATATCGGCGGCGACGACACGATTACTACTTCGATGGCACTGGGTGATATCGATGGCGACGGCGATCTCGACCTCGTCACTGGCAGCTTTGGACAATTCAACCGCAGCTACGTCAATGACGGAAGCGGTTCATTTGAAGCCGGCCATGACATGGGCAGCCTCTTTGAGCAGGCTGGCCGTTTTTTCGCGACTGACTTTGATCCTCAATCGCTGATCCCCGACCTGACACTTGCTATCGCCTTGGCCGACGTCGATAACGACGGCGATCTTGACGCGATCGCCGGCAACCTGGGACAGGCCAACCGCCTTTTTCTTAATGACGGCGAGGGCCAATTTGCGACAGGGGTCACGATTGGCGACGCCACTGTGGATGTAAGTATCGATC
>JAGQPD010000116.1 GCA_020426865.1 Planctomycetales bacterium | reverse complement strand
CCATGGTACCGATTCCCATGGTACCTATCCCACTCGGTCTAGACGTAGCCGGCGAATCATCGACAATAAATGAAGTGCCTGCAATGCTGTCGCGCGGATCAAGCGGGGAAGGGAGGGTTCGAACCGTTGTCGAAATCAATGCCCAAATCAGCGATGGAATCGTCCGCACGCTCAACATCCCGACACCCGCAACCAGTAAAAGGCGGCACTGCTCCACCAGAAAAGCAACCCTTCAACAAATGGCCGTTTTGGGCTATGCGGTTCTGGCACAGCATGTCGGTCCGCACGTACCTTCGTTTCCTATCGGAAAACCAAGGGCGAATCGCCCCCCATCGGTGGGTGATGGCCTTCCTCGTCCTGCCCATTGCGACGTTCAATTCCGTGATGAATCGCCTTCAGCAACTTTGGTTCCGTCGTACGCTTGCGGAAACAACCGTGCCCTATCCTCCCGTGTTTGTCCTAGGTCATTGGCGAAGCGGCACGACGCTGTTACACGAACTCCTGACGCTGGACGCATCGGTCACCTATCCGACGACGTACCAATGCTTTGCACCTAAACATTTTCTGTTGACACAGCGGTGGGTAACACGATTGTTCTGGTTCATCTTGCCCGAACGTCGTCCGATGGACAACGTGCACGTAACCTGGCAGGCTCCACAAGAAGATGAGTTCGCATTGCTAGCTTTGGGCGTGGCGTCGCCGTATCGCCGAGTTGGTTTCCCGTTGTCCCAGGATCTCCATCAAGACTATCTCCGATACCTGGACCTGACGGACGTGACACCACATGAGCTAGTGCAATGGAAGGAGGCGCTTTACGAATTTGTTCGGGACATCACGGCGTTAACGCCAAAGCCGGTGGTGCTAAAGTCCCCGACGCACACGGCGCGCATTGCACGACTGTTGGAACTATTCCCAGACGCTCGATTCATCCACATCGCTCGCGATCCGTGTTTGATTATTCCGTCGACGATCCGATTATGGACGGCACTCAACAGCGCCCATTCCTTGCAGCGAGTCGACGAAAGCCAGTTGGATGACTATGTGTTTGCGTGTTTTCAGCGGATGTACCGCGACTACGATCGCCAGAAGGAACTCATACCCTCGGAACACTACGCGGAGATTCGATACGAAGATTTAGTCGCCGATCCGATGGGCACCATGCAAACGCTCTACAACGACTTGCAGCTAGGCGATTTCGCCAACGTCCGAGAACGGATTGAGACGTACTGCCAGAAGAACAGAGAGTATCGTCCAAATCGTCATCAACCTTCCGGCGCATTGACCGCGCGGATCGCAAGTGAATGCCGCCCCTACATGGAACGATTTGGCTACGCCGAGTGAATGGAGAACCTTCCGCTGTGCCCCATTGTGACGAGAATCTGGCATTTCTGTTCGTTAAGCTGGGGTCTGAAGTCTTGATAAGTCAGGGAGTTCGAATGAAACGGCCAGCGTTACATGGGCTATTAATGGGTGTTTGTTGGTTCCTGGTGCTACCCGCAGAGCTATCCACGATGGTCGTCACGGCTGCGTACGCGCAGGAGACAACCACAGATAAGCCGGCGATTAAATCTGGCTACATCCCGAGCCTATCCTTTGACGCCCCACCGGCAACGGAACTCTGTTCGCACTTCAATTGTCTGACGGACAATTGAAATGGAAACACCGTCCGTCCGTGTCGTCCGAACTCTTTACTTGTCCATCCACCGACGGTACCCGGCTGTTTGTCACCGGACGGTCCATGAATAACACGGTTGGCAGTGCCATCTATGCCATTGGACCTACAAGGGACGCACCGTGAGCGTTGCGCGCTAGGTGGTCGATACCACAGCGTCGGCGCGCGCACGAACCGATTCATCTTGCATCCGAGCCCTTGCACGGCGGACCTCCAGATAGAGATAGGTTCCCAGCCCGCCCAAAATTAGAAACGGCATCGACATCATGAAGACGATGCTCCAAAAGTAACCTGACACCAGGTCACCACCATTGCCAGAATCGGCCAATCCATTCTTGCAGGTCGGGCAGGCCTGGGCGACCTGGACCCACAACGCTGTCCATGCGCAGACGGTGGAGATGACGTAGCATTGCAGTAAGCCAGGCAATCCGCTTCGTCGCACTCGTTTTCGTTGCATATTCATCACCGTATTGTAGCAGCTACCCCTTCCGCTGCGTAGAGATGATATAACATCACGTAGACAATGACACCGGTAATCGAAACATACAACCAAACGGGAAACGTCCACCGGGCCCAAGCCCGATGCTTAACTCGCACGTCACGTAGTCCCAAAATAATGGTTACGATCGCCAATATGGGGACCAAGGCGGCCAGAACGACGTGCGTAAGGAGCACGGTCAAGTAAAAGTATCGGACGGCCGTGGGCGCATCCTTGGGAAAACTGACGTGGCCCACAAAATGATGGTAGGTGAGATAACTGACCAGGAACAGGCACGATACTCCAAAACACAGGAGCATGACATTGCGGTGGGCAACCACCCTGCCCCGCTTTATCAGTAGCCCACCCACGACCAACAGCAGCGTCGCGAGCAGATTCAATGCTGCATTGAGATGCGGAAGAATTGCCACCATGGGCGGTTACTTCATCCTCTCCACTTTGTCACTGGCCTGCTGGCGTCAAGAGCTCGGCCAACTTGGCGTGCAACGCTTGAACTTGGTCAGCCTGCGTCGACCGGAACGATTCAACGATATGTCCGTCTGGGCCGATCACGAACAGCCGATCCGAGTGCACTTCTTCTTCCAGCATTTTGCCAAAGTGCTCATTGGCGATCTGCTTGATTTCGGGGAACGCCCCTGTGAGAAAGTGCCATGATTCAGGCCTGGCGTTAAACAGCTTACCGTAGTTCAGCAAGACGCTTGGCGTATCATGGGCCGGATCACAAGTGATGCTGACAATCTGAAGACCACGGTCGGCATACGCTGCCTGGACTTTGGCCACTTCTTGATTTAGCGCCCGACAAATCGACGGGCACCGAGTGAAAAAGAAACTTGCCAACCAATATTGGCCTTCCAGCTTCTTCGTGTCAAAATCTTGTCCCAATTGGTCGGTCAGCGTAAAGAAAGCAACTGGCAACTGCGTCGGATCCGCTCCATCGCCATTCACCGCCGAGCTACCTTGGGCAACGTGGCCACTGTCGTCGTCCAGCTGCTTTTTCAGTTCCACACGAAGTGCAGCCAGCTGCTCGGGTTCGCTCGAACGATACGTCCCCACAACTTTGCCGTCGCGTCCGACCAACATCAGGCGATCGGAGTGCATTTGCTCATCGACCGAAACGCGGAACATGCGGCTGCCCACGTCCTTAATCTGCTTGACATCACCGGTCAAAAAATGCCACGTCTCAGGTTTCGCCCCGAACCGCGACGCGTACGCCGCCAATGCCTCGGGCGTATCGTGGGCCGGGTCACAAGTGATGCAAACGGACTGAAGACCTTCACTTCCGTACTCGTCCTGCAATTTCGCCAGCTGCTGATTCTGTTGCACACACACCGACGGACATGACGCGAAAAAGTAACTGGCCAACCAGACTTGCCCTTTCATCGACTCCGATCGAAACTCGGTTCCCGTCTGATCGGTCAACACGAAGTCGACCCATTCCCCAGCCAGCGGATCACCTTGCACGAGCGACTCATCACGGGCGTGTCCAACGGCACTGGATTCGCGGCCAATCAAACCGGCGGCGTAAAGGATCGTCATTGCTCCGGTAAACACGAACAGGATCGCCATCCAAAACATTGCGGCTTTGCTTTTCATTTCAAATCTCCCGCAGTATGTCGCCGTGCTTGCCAGATCGCCCACGCCACCATCACCAAGGCGAAGACCACGACGACCAGCATGCATTGGCTGGGGGCAGGTGTCCAGATCACGCCGTCTGGACCGCTAAACGGAGGGCTCTCCATATCACGATACAACAAGTGCCGCAGTCCCGCTACCGCATAAGTCACTGGATTACAGCGCATCACCCAGTGCATACCCGTCTGCGCCGCCCCCGCGCCGGCCGACAAGGTGGGAATGGGGAAGAAAGAACCTGACAGCAGCCACAAAGGCATCAGCAGCAAATTCATAATGGCATGGAACCCCTGCGTGGAATCCATTCGCCAAGCCAAGAGGAACCCCAGGGCGGTCAGCCCCGTCGCCGACAAGAACAGCCAGAACGCAATCAAGATTCCTGTGATCGGGGTAAATCGAATCCCCATTGTCAAGGCGAGCAGCAAGAAGACGAGTCCCTGCGCCACGCCGATCAGGGTCGCCCCCAAAATCTTCCCCAACACCATCGCCCACCGCGGCACCGGGGCAACCAGAACAGACTGCAAGAAACCTTCGCGCCGGTCTTCGATAATCGAAATCGTGGCGAAGATCGACGTAAACAACAGAATCAGCATCATGGTTCCCGGAAAGTAATACTCCTGGAAACTCTGCCCTTCCACTT
>JAGQPD010000115.1 GCA_020426865.1 Planctomycetales bacterium | reverse complement strand
ACGATTCGATGACCTCGTCGAATATCGCGGCGTCCGGGCCAAGTTGTGCTTCGTAACTTGCTGCGTCAACCGTCTCGCCGTTCCGCCAGCGGTAATAAATGTCGGTGGCCACCAGCTCGCGCAATAAAGTCAATCGCTCGCTACCCTTATAGCTCGACATTATCGAATCGATCTCCACAGGCGCATTCGACTTCCATGCATCTTCGAAGTGATCGCACAGTTCATCGATTTCGCGAATTGCCTGCAGAGTTAGACGTTCGTGTTCCATCAGCTCTTGCTCTCCGATAACATCCGGCATAAGCAAACGGTAAAACGTACTTCGAAACGACCGGTCGCGAAACGATCTCCTCCGCCATCCGGGGACTTAGCGCACGCCACATGTCTGTCGCATCTCGCAAACGGACACGCCTCTTCACACAAGTGCGAGACATTGCGTGGCAAGATCGTGTCGTGAACAACAACCGCGATTATAGAGGGCGATTCTGGCGAATTCTACTGTCATACTGCGCGGCGACGTCATTGCGGCGTCCACAAGCTGGCGATCGGGACGAATCAAGAAAACGCATGACCATCGGCCATGGGTTGACAAAGATCTTGATTTGACGAATTAAAAGTGCGCAGGGCGTGGCCATGGCCCAAGCGGAGAAAGACGTCCGGCAGGCGGAAGAGGCGAAGAAGCAGGCCGAGCAGGCACGGGATGATTTCTTGGTGACACTCCCCGCCGCAATGGTGATGAAAGAACGCATGGAGATACGGCCCTCGTACGTTTTACTGCGTGGGGCTTACGACAAAACTGGCAAAGAGTGCATCGCGCGTTGTGAACGGCCGCACACTCCTCTGCAGGCGCTGTTACTATTGAACGAAGCGGAATATCTCAAGGCCGCACGGCAATTGGCGGCCCTTGTTCTGGGCGAGCAACACGACGGAGCGAAGCAGATTGTCAACGCGATTTATGAAACGATCACGTCACAACTACCCAACGATGCGGAACGGGCGGCTCTTCTGAAGTTGGCAACGGACCTGGAGAAAATGTATAACCAGTCGCCGCAACACGCTCGTGACCTGTGCGATGTACAGGCACCACCGGCCGGCTTCACGCACGCCCAATGGGCGTCCTGGACCATGGTTGCCAGCGCCGTATACAACCTGGACATTGCCAAGACTCGACAATGGCAGCACGATCGCTGACAAACGAGCGTTACGTTCATGCAATTCGACTCAAGCCAAGGTCATCCGGTGACTGGGTAACCTCCAATGACTGACTGGGCACTGGCACGTCGCCAGTTCCTCAAGACAACCGACATGGAAATTGGTGCGGCCGTGTTGGGGGCGATGTTGCCGCAGAACAGTCATGCCCGTGCTGCGTTTGCGACCGGCAAGTTGCCCCGTGCCAAACGGGTGATTTTTTGTTTATGGCCGGAGCTCCCAGCCAGATCGATTTGTTCGACTATAAGCCGGAACTCGTCAAGCACTTTCGCAAGCCGCTGCCGCCAAGCGTCAGCATGGGGCAGCGAGTGACGGCAATGTCCAAGGGCAAGGAACAATTGGTGGCGCCGTCGAAGTACCAGTTTAAACGGCAGGGCAAGAGCGGCATCTGGATGTGTGAGCTGTTCCCCCGTTTGCGGCAAGTTGCCGACGACTTGTGCATCATCAATTCGTTGAATACGAACGCGATCAATCATGATCCCGCCAAGACGTTTTTGTGTACGGGTTCGGAGATCCCTGGCCGAGCCAGCATGGGCGCGTGGATTAGCTATGGGCTGGGATCGATGAACCGCGACTTGCCAGACTTTGTCGTGCCTACGTCAGCTTTTTGGACGGGCGGGACGCGAAATGTCCAAGCGTTGTACAGCAGGCTGTGGGGGAGCGGACCGTTGCCGTCAAAGCATCAGGGGGTGAAGTTTCAGACGGCCGGTGACCCGGTACTGTTCCTATCGAATCCCAAAGGCATTGATACGTCCATTCGCCGTCGCATGCTCGACACTGGACGTGCAGTTGGAGAAGACTGCCGAGGTTGGAGTGCAGAATTTCGGCAGCGGCCTTGGGAACCCTTGGGTTATTGGTGGCCAGGTCTATTACAGCAAAACGGACGATAGCGGTCCGGGGGAAGCCTCCGCACCCACGGCGACATTCGCTTGGCGACGGAGTTCTACGCCGCCGACCAGGAAGCGATGGATGCGGGCGCGGAGATCGCTTGGCCGGAGCGATTCAACCATGACGAGCTATCCGCGATCCAGCACGCGATGAACTTGCGTCTGCAAGATGAAGCGGCGTTCTGCGCCGAATAACAGAACGAGCCACTTCCCGAGGAAACGTCCGAAGGGGATGAACTCACGCCGGACCAGATTGCCGACAAGACGAACCGCATGCCTCGGCGCGTCGTGCCCATCGGTTGCAACCACCTAACAATGTTCATCGACGTGCAGGCCAACCTCCGCGACGCCCGACTCACGTTGTCGCTGGCAACGAAGGCCAGCGGTCTGGAGGGTTCGATCTATGCGGGCCTCGAGCAACTCTCGACATCACACCTCGGCCGCGAATGGCGGCGCGACGATGGGGCCACGCTACGGATTGAGCGCTGTCTCGTCGACGCGAACTGGGGTTCGTCCACCGACGTGGTCTATCAGTTCTGCCGGCAGTCGGCGCACGCGGGCGTCATCATGCCGAGCCACGGCCGCTTCGTCGGAGCATCGAGCCAGCCATTCTCCGAGTACAAGCGTCGACCTGGTGATCGCATTGGCCACAACTGGCGAATGCCGAACGTGGCCGGCAAGCGAGCCGTGCGGCACATCGTCGACGACACCAACTTCTGGAAGACGTTCATCCACGCTCGATTGGCTGTTCCGATGGGCGACCGGGGCTGCTTGTCGCTCTTCGGCGAAGGCGCAGAACAGCATCGCCTTTTCGCCGAGCATCTGTCTGCCGAATACCGGGTGAAGACCGAAGGACGCGGCCGCACGGTGGACGAATGGAAGATGCGTCCCGAGCGCGGCGACAACCACCGGTTCGATGGCCTGGTCGGCTGCGCCGTGGCAGCGTCGATGCAGGGGGCCGTCTTGGCCGGCGCTGGCGGCGGTGGACAACCAGCAAAACGTGAAACGAGTCAGCTTTGCCGAGCTTCAACGGAGGAAACAGGCGTGAAGAGCGAGGAGAAGAAGCCTGCAGATGACGACCGAGGGCTCCGTTGCCGGAATTGCGGTTGTCGGCACTATTGGGTCGTGTACACGCGATCTGCCTGGGGCGGAAAAGTTGTCCGACGAAGGGAATGCCGGCATTGTGGACAGCGAATAACCACTTGGGAGCCTTGGGAGCGCGCCATCGGAACCGGCGATTGACACAGCTCGCTCATGGAGATAGAATTGCCCAGTTTAACATGACGCCGCATTTCTCAGGCGTGGAGGAAGGTATTCGCCGATCAAGAACATAGTGTCCGAAGGTTAGAGCGAAGAGGGAGACGACGGATGACCACCACGGCGCAGAACCCGATGAAGACTCTTTACCAGCGTCTGCGCGCAGTAGGTTTTGATACTCCATACGTCCAAAACATGGCGTTGCCAAGTTGGTGGGAGGATAGCGTAGCGGAAGCCGAGTCGGGTTACCAGGAAGGACTTCTGCTACTTTCAAGGCATCTTGGATTGAGCCTAAAGAGCCTCCAGGATTCTGCTGCACCGCTTGAGTTGCGCGACTTCGGACCGTGCAATTTCAAGAAGACGCAAGGTGTGACAGAGGACGAACTTGCAATCGCTCGTTCGATCTGCACACGTGCCGCTCAGATTGCGGCCGCGTCCATTCCGACACCTTGGAACGGAAGAATTCCGGCAGATGGTTCAGAGATCCGTGAAGCAATCCTGAGCGCAGGGGCTCGATGGGTTAGTCTTAGCAGCCTTGTCGACTGGTGCTGGAACAACGGGATTCCACTACTCCATGTTACAAGCTTTCCAAGGTCCTCGCGAAAGATGGACGGTATGGCCGCTTTGGTGGATGGCCGACCGGTAATCGTCTTGTGCAAGAATGTGAAGCAAGAGGCGTGGCTTCTATTCATTCTGGCACACGAACTGGGCCACATTGTGCGAGGACATGTTTCGCAAAACGGTGTATTGGTTGACGAGCACATCGCGAAGGATAGCACCGACGATCAGGAGACGGAGGCCAACGCAACCGCCATTGAGATACTGACGGGGGATTCCGACTGCCGCTTTAGTTCGCCGGGACGCTGGCCGAATGCAAAGGATCTAGCGGATGCGGCCAAAGAGCATGGAAGAATCCATCAGATAGACCCTGGCCATATCGTGTTGAACTACTCCAATTACAAGGGCCCATCATTTCACGCCTTGGGAAATGCAGCCCTCAAGTTAATCTACCCTCATCCTGATGCAACCAAGTTGGTGCATGACAAGATGGCGGCCAATCTGGACTGGAGCGGAATCCCAGAGGACAGTTCAGAGTTCCTCATGCGCGTCAGTTCTCCGAAGCGCAGGAAATGACGCATCTCTTCTTGGACAATGATGTCATCTCTAAATTGGCATCATGTGATCTGCTTCATGACGCAATCGAGTCTTTGGATTCGGACTTGGCGTCGGTACTAGAACGTAGTACTAGAACGTAGAGTCTCTACGATTCGGGGACCCCATGTCGCCAAGAAAAAAATATCAACAAAAAGGTTTATCTTGAAATTTTCCTACTGACACCCGTGCCGATTGCAGAGCCTCGAAGATTCAGTTTGCTGAAGCGAGTCAAACTAGAAACCACAATAAAAAAGTTTAATCTACAGACTTAACGCTGACGTGGTCGGCAGTACGGCCGCTTCCGCGCCCCACGACCACTAACCAAAATTGCTGGCTCGTCCGGCTCGTCCAATAAAACTCGACTCACCTAACCAAACAGAATTCGGCCTGCGACGTACCTTCAATGAGGGCCTACAAAAGGCAGCGCGACTTCACCGACGGCTCTCGATATCTCGAAACGTGGGCTCCTCGCCAACTCGAATTGCCTCGGGAAATTCCTCACAGGTCATGTGTGACCTGTGAACGTACTGACGGCTGGGACAGCCGCGCAACACTGACGGCTGGGACAGCCGTCGGACTTTACAAGAGAATCGGACTTTACAAGAGAATCTCGCGGACGACGCGGCAAGGTTCAACGCCTGTGAGTCGAGCGTCGAGGCCCTGAAATTTCGCGGTAAATCGCTGATGATCAATGCCCATCGTGTGCATCAGCGTCGCGTGAAAGTCCCGCACATGCACACCATCGGCCACCACGTTGTATCCGAACTCACACGTTTCACCATAACTCACGCCACCGCGAATTCCACCACCCGCCATCCACATACTGAAACATCGCGGATGATGATCACGGCCATAATTGTCGGCAGACAATTTTCCCTGCGAATAATTCGTCCTGCCAAACTCGCCTCCCCAGATGACCAGGGTATCCTCCAACAATCCACGCTGCTGCAAATCATCCAACAACGCAGCCGCCGGTTGGTCCGTCTCCTGGCATTGCGTCTTCATCCCGCCAGGGACATTTCCATGGTGATCCCAACCTTGATGATAGAGCTGGATGAACTTCACACCGCGTTCAGCCAACCGCCGCGCCAAGATGCAATTGGCGGCGAACGATCCCGGCCTGGTGGCATCCGCCCCGTAGGCATCTAGCACATGTTGCGGTTCATCGGAAAAATCAGCGACCTCGGGGACGCTCGATTGCATCCGATACGACATTTCAAACTGTTCAATGCGTGTGGACAATTCGGGATCATGCAGTCGGCCTTGCTCCAACGCATGCAATTGCTGCAACCGATCAAGCATCTTGCGACGACTCTCTCGAGTCACTCCTGGTGGATTGGACAAATATAGCACAGGCTCTTTTCCCGATCGGAATTGTACGCCTTGATGACGGGCCGGCAGGAAACCAGAGCCCCATAGCCGTGCATAGAGCGGTTGCCCTCCCTTGCCTTTGGTAATCAACACAACAAACGTCGGCAAGTTGTCATTGTCGCTGCCCAATCCGTAATGCAACCAGGCACCAATACTGGGACGCCCAGCAATTTGATTGCCCGTCTGTAGAAACGTAATTGCCGGGTCGTGGTTGATGGCCTCGGTATACATCGACTTGATAACCGCAATTCGATCGACCTGCTTGGCCATGTACGGCATCACGTCACTGACCCAAGTGCCGCTACCTCCGTGCCGAGCGAACTTGAAGGTCGATCCAACCAGCGGTAAGACGGCCTGGTTCCCCGACATACCGGTCAATCGTTGTCCTTGGCGAACGGAATCGGGGAGTGGCTCGCCCTGACGCTCGATGAGCAATGGCTTGTAATCCCAGGATTCCAGCTGCGAAGGCCCTCCGGCCTGAAAAAGATAGATCACACGTTTGGCGGTCGGCAGGTGGTGCGTCGGATTGATCACGCCGCCGGTCGGTATGCCAGTGCTACCAATGCCAGCCGCCGCGTTACGCTGCAGGAGATAGGTAGTGGCAATCGCCCCCAACCCCATCCCGAATTTCTTCAGCAGCTGCCTGCGGTCGCAAAACAACTCGCTTGATGACGTCACGCCACCTAACGGTGATAAGTCGTCACGATGCCGAACATCACCGACTCGTTGCTGTTGATAGTGCTGGTCAGTTCGTTGCATTAAATCTCACCTCACCAGGGGAACCCCAATTACATCATTGTCGGAAGCACGTCGTCATCGCAGCATGATCGTCTCATCGAATGCAAACATCGTTTGCGCAACGATCGTCGTGGCCGCCAGATCGGCACGGTCGATCTTGTCGTTGGCCGGGCGGTTGCCAACCTTCAATAGCTCTTCCGCCTGCGACACTTCACTGGCAAAATATTCCAGCTGCTCGTGATACATTTCGTCGAGCACTCGACGTTCTTCATCCGTCGGCTTACGGCAGACCAGACGGCGACACAACTCATCCCATCGCCCCTGCAACTGGCTGCCATGCGTCATAATCAACGATTCGGCCAACACGCGCGCGGCTTCAACATATTGCGGATCATTCAGAAACACCAAGGCTTGCAAGGGAGTCGTAGTAAGTTCGCGCCGAGCCGTACAGCTTTCGCGGCTTGTGGCATCAAACGTCAACATGGAAGGAGGTGGCGCGGTGCGTCTCCAGAACGTGTACATGCTACGCCGATAGAGACCATCACCTGTCGATTGATGGTACGACTTACCTGTTCCCGATTCTTCCCACAGTCCAGCGGGTTGATACGGCATGACACTTGGCCCACCCACCGTTGGCACCAACAACCCACTGGCAGCCAAGGCCGTGTCACGTAACTGCTCGGCGGAAAGCCGGTGTTTCGGCCCTCGTGCCAACCATATATTTTGAGGATCGTGCGCGAGGAGACTCGCGTCCGCCGCCGTGGAGGATTGTCGATACGTCGCGGAAAGAACAATCTGCCGACAGAGCGCGTGCAAGTCCCATTGGTGATCGATAAGATAACGCGCCAGGTGGTCCAGCAATTCTGGATGGGACGGAGGAGACCCCTGCGAACCGAGGTCTTCCAGCGTAACGACAATACCTCGTCCAAAAAACAGATGCCACATACGATTGGCGATGACACGAGCGGTCAGGGGATTGCGAGGATCGGTGATCCATTTCGCGAGTGCCATTCGATCTTCACCGTCCGCACCGACGGCCTCGATGAATTCCGGCGTACCAGGCCGCACTTCGTCACGTTTGGCTGTATAATCGCCGCGGTGCAGAATATGTGTTGGAGCTGCATAGTCCGAATGACGCATCGTCATGATGGCGCGCACACGCGTCACCAGCTCGTTTTCGGCATCGCGGGCTTCTTGAAGTGTTTTTCTCGCCGCCGCAACGGACTCGTCGCCCGTCAACAACTGATGTTCGACCGCCATCTGCGTCGTAACGTCGACGGCCGCATTGGGGCGCAGCGACTTGTAGAGAGCAAGCACTTCGATCGGCGACAGGATCGCGTTATACACATTCAGTTCGTCGACAACACCGTCGCGAAAACCAACGTCGCGAAACCGAGCGCCGATCGCCATAGATACGCCGCCGACGCTCGAATCTCCCCATTCCTTTCGATGACGAACATCGAGCGTCAGTTCATCGCGAATTACTTCGACCTCCGCCGACTGGCCATCGATGTACAATGCCAAGCCTGCCGCCTTGCCACTACCATCGTGGGTCACGGCCAGGTGCGACCATTGCTTGACAGGAATCGTCTGCCTGGCCCGGATACGGACGGCATTACCAGGCCAGAAATGGATCATCGAAAATTCCGGACGCCCCGCATCGATCGTCAGTTGCAGCCCACGGAACGCCGAATCCTCGGCCGCCACCGATTGATGCAGTAACAACATTCGCCGTTGTTCCACAGCCGGTTTGACCCAGATGCTCCATGTCAACGGCGACGTCCGTCCGAACTCGGGCGCGCCATTGCATTTGATTTCGTTATCACCATCGCAGACGGTCGCCTTGCCGGCCACACCATCGACGTCGCCATCCAGCGACATCTGCAGGACAGGCTCTCGTATTGGCAGACCCAAATCCGGCAATTCGTCGGCGTGGGCCGTCCAGTATTCCCTGGCCGCTGCGATCCGCTGAGAAAATGCCTGTTCGGCCGCAACCACCGCGGCCTGGGCAGCCATGTGTCGCTCTCGCTGATCATCCTGATACAAAAGCAATGCGGGAGTTGGCACGCCCTTGGTAAAGTGCGAATAGACTCCCAGTTCGTCGATATCGGAGAAGTACGCCGATAACCGATAAAAGTCGCGCATCTTGATGGGATCAAACTTGTGATCGTGACAGCGCGAGCATTCCAGTGTCAGCCCCAGGAACGCCGTCCCGGCAGTAGTGGTACGATCAGCAATACCCGCCAAGCGAAACTCTTCAGGGATGCTCCCACCCTCGTTGGTCTGACGGTGCAGTCGATTGAAGGTCGTGCCCAACTTTTGATCCTGAGTTGCACCGGGGATCAAGTCTCCGGCGATTTGTTCGATGATGAACTGATCGTAGGGCATGTTGCGATTGAACGCCTTGATGACCCAATCCCGCCATGGCCATACTTCCATTTCGACGTCGGCCTGGTATCCGAACGTGTCCGCATAGCGGGCGACATCCAACCACATGTTGGCCATCCGCTCGCCGTATGCCGGGGAATGCAGTAGCCGATCGACGACATCTTCATAGGCGTCCGTCGATTCATCCTGCTCGAAGGCATCGAGTTCTTCGAGAGTCGGCGGCAAACCGGTCAGATCGAGCGTCACTCGCCTCAACCACGTTGTACGTTCAACTTCCTGAGCCGGTGCGAAGCCGTGCTGACGCTGTCGATGAGCCACAAACTCGTCAATCGAATTGCGAGCCCACCCATCACTAGCGTTAGGCGGGGTGATCGATTCGGGAATCGGCTCAAAGGACCAGTGTCGCTGGTAAACCGCACCTTGCCGGATCCATTCGGTAAGCAATCGCTTCTCATCCGGCGAAAGCGTCTTGCCGCTATCGTCGGGAGGCATGCGTTCGTCCAGCGAATCGGTATTGATCCGTTGCACCAGCGAGCTCTCGTCCGGCCTACCGGGCGCGATGGCACCGGCGGCGACCGCCGAGTCAAAATCGTCCAAGCGCAAATCAGCCTGGCGGTCCTCATCGTCGGGCCCATGGCAGACAAAACACTTGTCGGACAAGATCGAACGGATATCGCGGTTAAAGACGATCGGCTCTTCGGCATATCCAATCGAGGCGGCGAGGGCCCACACCAAGGCCCACAAGCAGGCCAACCCCACGACGCTCATGCACGCTTGCCGTGGGATAGTAATGCAGCAGTTCATCATACTTCGTCCAACCAAGGAGACAGCGATGGAAGTCCGACCCTCAGTCTACGACGAAGAGCATCGTTTTGCCAGTTCCAAGTTCAAAACCGCCTTTGCAATTCCGACTTCACCGTTG
>JAGQPD010000114.1 GCA_020426865.1 Planctomycetales bacterium | reverse complement strand
TGTCGATGCCAGGGGGCGCCTGGGTGAGCACGCCCGACGGTTTGTTGACGACCAGGCAAGGGCCGTCTTCATGGAGCACTTCCAGTTGCATTATGGACCACCGCGTCTGGACGGAGTCTGCCCGAAGCGTGCCACCGCCCAATCGGCAAGCGTCGGCAACAAGCGATCGAACCATACGAGGCATTTCCCTCCCAACGACAGGATCACCTCGTGTTTGTTCCTTTCGATGGCCCGCAATGTCGCACGTGCCACGGCCGCGGCCGACATGGCCCCTTTTCCTTCGCGATGGGCCAACGTCGCCCCATCGACGACCGCCCCGAAGAATTCACTTTCCGTCGTGCTCGGGCTGACCAACAGGACCCTGATCCCCTCCCTTTGCAGCTCGGCTCGCAACGCATCACTAAAACCATGCATCGCGAATTTGCTCGCACAATACTCACTCTTCCCCGGCACTCCCCGATGCCCAAGAACGGAACACACATTCACTATACGAGCGTGAGGGGATTGGCGGAGCGTGGGGAGGAAGACGCGGATGAGTTCGATGGGAGCGAACACGTTGGTTTCGAAAACCTGGCGCATTCGCTCGCTGCCCGCCTGGGCGAACGGCCCTAGTGCACCGATGCCGGCGTTGTTGACCAGGATATCCAGGCCGTCCCAGTGCGTCCTTGCCGACTCCAACATCGCGGCTCGGGTCTCCGGGTCCGTAATGTCACCACCAACGATCTGCAAATCGGCAGCTTCGGCACGTAGCTGTTCGGCCAGTTCGACGAGTCGGTCGGCCCGTCGGGCATTGAGCAGCAACCGAGCCCGACGCTGCGCGAATTGGCTTGCCAGTGCCCTGCCAATGCCACTGGATGCGCCCGTGATGGCAACCCGACGATTTTCGAACACGTTGGCCGGCATTCCCTGTTACGCCATCTACGTCAAGCGACGTCTTCGATCTTGGGGGCAACATCCTGATCGGGGTGCCGATAGCGAATCGCAACATCGGGATCGTGAATGCGCCCCAGATGCTTCTCTGGAACTCGACAATGCAACGTCACGCGCTCGCCATCGAAATGACGCGAAAGGACTTCGCCGTGAGCTGCCAGGTATGCCATCAACCGGCCGTTGGTGACACTGGTTTCCACGTCGACATCGCGGAAGCTGCGACTCAGCGCGTCGCTAACGGCGGTTGCCAGCCGATCGAGCCCTTTGCCGGTACGAGCGCTGACGGGAACAGCATTCGGGTATCGGGAAAGTATCGAATCGAGATAAGCCGGATTGGGGATGGCATCAATCTTGTTAACTGCCAACAATGCGTCTTTTTCGTCAATCCCCAACTCCCCCAGCACGCGGAACACGGCGTTGACCTGCGCGAAGAACTCGGGGTTCGACGCATCGGCCACGTGCAGCAGCAAGTCAGCTCGATGTGCCTCTTCTAACGTCGCCTTGAAGCTGGCGATCAGACGGTGCGGCAGGTCGCGGATGAATCCCACAGTATCGCTCAACAACACCGGCCCCCAATTCGGCAGCTGCCAGCGACGCGTACGCGTATCGAGCGTGGCAAACAGCTGATCCATCGCCACCACATTGGCATTGGTCAGGCGATTCATCAACGTGCTCTTGCCCGCGTTGGTATAGCCCACCAACGACACCGTCATATGATCACTTCGCGCATCAACTTCGCGCTCGCGGCGTCGTTCAATTTTCTGCAAGTCCAACCGCAAATCGTGAATCCGTTTTTCCACCAGACGCCGGTCGACTTCCAATTGCTTTTCACCGGGACCACGCATCCCGATGCCCATTTTCAGACGGGACAAGTGTGTCCACATCCGCTTCAATCGCGGCAGAGAATACTCCAACTGTGCCAACTCGACCGCCAACCGTGCCTCGTACGTCTGAGCATGCGACGCAAAGATGTCGAGAATCAACTCCGTACGGTCGAGGACCTTGATCCCCGTTGCTTTCTCCAGGTTACGGGTCTGAGCGGGTGTCAGCTCGTTGTCGAAGAGGATCACATCCGCGTCGGCCGCGTTGGCCAACATATTCAATTCGTCGACCTTGCCCGCACCCAAGTACGTTGCGCCCGAGGGTTGTTCACGGCGCTGGACCAGTCGCCCTACGACCTCGGCCCCCGCAGCTTCGGCCAGCCCCTGCAATTCGTCCAATGGATTTTCACTTGGCATCGTATCCGGTAATAGGACTCCCACCAGAAACGCCGCCTCGCTCGCTACACTCGCTTTCCTGTCTCGTTCTGTCACGTTCTAACTAGTTCTCCTGTGGGCGCAATGACTCGATTGCTCGTTTTGCAGGCGATCGTCTGGGAGCGGCCCACGAGCCTGAGTCCCCAACGATTCGTCCAACCCCTTCATTTTACCGTATCCGCTTCGACCGAATACGCCTGAGGCGGAATATTTTTCTTTACCAAATACGTCGGTCGCAAGGGGTAAGGACCCTGAGGTACCAAGAAAGTTCGGCAAAAACGCGCATCTTTTCCGCAACCTTTCCCGTGGCATGAACCGACCCCCAGGAAAAGTTATGGAGTTTTCCCCCGTTGACCGACGAACTAGACCAAGACACCATCGCGAAGACACCATCGCGAAAATACCGACGTGAGCAAGGACGTAACAGCTGTGGCGAAGGACGCTACACGGCATGCACCTCCAAGGAAAGGAATGCCCCAATCGTGATTGTCTGGGTCTCCCCTACCACGGACGCCAAGTACATTCAAGCCTACCTGCGCAATGACGGCCAAGAGTTGCGTGGATTGGTCCGCTGCGTCAACTTCCAGCAATTCTGTTGGCAGACGCCCCGCACGGACACACTGTGCGTGCTGGCTGGCTCCGAACGACTACCACCTCGCATGGCTCGCCGCCTGCAGCGGGTGCTCGACCGCTTTCAGGACGAACGCCGAACGGTACTGAATAGCGCTCTACAACTTGACCGCCTCTACCCCGTATTGCGCCTAGCGTACGAACGACGTTGGCAGGACTACAACGTCTATCGCCTCGACGAATTCGAACGTCCCAGACAATTTCCGGTCTTCCTCTGGCTAGACAGTCCTCGGCCTCGACAACTGACACCATTGATCCATACTCCGCACGACCTGCTCGCCACCTTGATGCAGCTTCACCGGCAACGCCTTCCTGGAGTTGGGCGAGTTGATCTAGACCGCGTGGTGATCAGCGAGTTCGTCGACACATGCGACTCGGCCGGCGTCCATCGCCGCTATCAGGCATTTGTCATAGGCGACAACGTGATTGCTCGACGCCTGCAAATCGGCAGTGACTGGACGCTCCGTGCACCGCTTTCCCACGACGATCAGACTCGGGAAATCGAGCGACGCTATGTGTTCGAGAATCCACACGCGCGCGAGCTCTTGCGTTTCGCGCGAGTCATCGGCCTGGAATACGGCCGAGTCGATTACGGCTTGCATCACGGCCGCGTGCAGGTATGGCGAATACGCACGGCCAGTCCGCTCAGCCAGCCAGCCCACGAGCGCGACGCAACTCGCCAGGATCTTGACGAATGTTTTGCTCGACGTTTCAACGCCGCGCTAACAGCAATGCTGGGCGAAGCCCACGGCAAACAACTCCGCCGCCTGGCCGCTTAATGACTGGCCGCTTCATCGACGCCTGCGTCGATCACCACGGCCGTGTCTAAAACTGCAACGTCGCCGGAAGATACTTGGCAAACAAATTCTCGTAATACGGCCGCAGCTCGTGCCAATCGGGTTTCACCGGGCACTTCGTGTACAGGTCGTACGGATTAAACTTCTTGACCCACCGTAACATCTCTCGGTCATGGTCATCACACAACCAGTCGTACTCCCCTTCGCGATGCCAGGCGTAGAACGAGTGGTAGCGGATCATGTACAGCGCCGGTTCAGGCAAGAAGTCCTTCATCACATGATACAAGTATTCGTCATGCCCCCACGACATGTGCACTTTGCGCAATCCGCAGTTCCGTTCGTATACGCCCAGTTGCGTGTTGTAGCGGGGATCCACGAAATCCGGATTGTCCGCGAAGAACTCGGAATAGACAATACGATCACTGAATCGACAACCTACCGGGAACGTGTCACCCACTACCGCCCATTGTGGTTCGTCGAATAAACAGAGCACCTTGCCCAGGTCGTGAACAAACCCCGCCAATACGAACCAATCTTCATGGCCGTCGGCACGAATCGCTTCCGCTGTCTGGAGCAAGTGCTGCAATTGATCAAGATCGATGTCGGGATCCGAATCGTCGACCAATGTATTGAGAAACTCCAGGGATTCGAACATCGTCATCTGCCGACGTTCCAAATTGAGAAACTCCTCTTCCTTCTGCAATACGAACTCAAATGTCTGGTAGCGGTGGTTCAAGCGATAGAATTCCCGCACACATTCGCGAGCTGGATTGTCGTAATTGCGATACTCGCTGTGCTTCTTCTTGTGCGGTTCGGGATAAACCTGTTGCTCCACGAAATCCTGCCATTGATCCACATGCTGCAATGGCTGCTGCTCGGAACGCTTGTTTTCCTTCTGATTGGACGAATCGCTCATGACCACGACCCTCAAGTAAGTAATTGCAGTTTGCCGCATGAACACGAAACAACAACTAAACAGCATATCGCGCCGGGATCGACGGTCAAAGACACCATCCCACCATCAACCTACCTCCCCCCAAAAAACATCATCCTGCCCCCCATCGTCCTGCGACTCCTCCGGCCCCAGGGATAAAGGCAGGATAATGGGGGGCATGATGATTAGCGGAAGGCGATTGGCAGCGTTGACGTTTCCCTCGCAATCGGCCTATGTTAGGATGAGGCGATAGAGGGTGTTCCCATACGGAATCGATCGAAAGGCATTTCTGATCATGCGAGCTTCCATGTCGTCCGTCAGCCCCGACCTACTAGCGTGGCGCCGTCAAACCGGTGTCGATCGTTTCGACGAAATGTGGGAAGGAGAACTCCATATGAATGCGGCCCCGCACGGAAGTCACCAGATCCTGCGGGACGATTTGCTGGTTTGGCTGAAACGATGGTGGGAGAAAGAACATGGCTTTGTTATCTCCCAGCGCAACCTGGCCCGGAAGGAGGAGTGGCCGACCAACTACCGTATTCCGGACATCGTGATGATGACGACGGAACAATCGGCTTATGACATGGGTGAATTCATCGCCGGACCGCCGCTAGTCGCCATCGAGATCCGCCGTCCCGATGATGAGAGCTACGACAAGTTGCCGTTTTACGCCGATTTTGGCGTGACCGAAGTCTGGATCATCGATCGGCGAGCGAAACTTGTCGACTTGTTTGCATTGAGCAACGGAGAGTATACGCGGATCGACAGTGACGCCAGCGGCTGGATTACCAGCCAGGCGACGCCGATCCAACTGCGACCGCTCGACGACACCCGAGTGTCTATTCGTCACACATCACGTGGTGACTCCGAGGCGATACTTCCTGATCATTGATTCAACCCGAGCGGGCAACTCTTAACATGCCCCGCATCATTGCCGCTGCTCAAATTGCCTCATGACCCACTGCTGCCATTCCGACTGTAGTCGGTCGGCACCGCGAATGTTGTAGCAGGTTTGCAGAGCGTTCTCCCATCCTGCGGCAACCGCCTGCTGGCCGAACTCGATCAGTTGCCCCTTGTCTCCCTGTGTCAGCAGGTAATCTTTCACGGAACATGCGACCGCATATGACTCGGCATCATCGGCGGCGATATTCTCCGACTGCAGGACCAGCGGCAGACGCGGCCAGTTTCCTGTCTCAACAAACCAGCGTAACAGATTTCGTCGGCGCGCATTGCGCGAATCATCGTCGTAGTGGCTGGCGATCCCCTCCTCCAACCACGCCGGCAGGCGTTTGTCGCCGGCGAACCGAGTTGCCAGGACAACGTGCGTCATTTCATGAGCCAGTGTGCTGCCCGCAGCCAATTCGGGCGAAGTGGCCAGATAGAGCGTGTGTGTTCGCCGACGAGATTGTCCAATCGCCCAAGTCAAACCGTGATCTCGCTGTTCGTCGAACCGAATATTGATCACCGTTCGCCCAACGGACGGAGGCAATTCCTGGCCGAGCCATTCGACCGCAATCTCTCGACGGTACTTTTCAGCCGCCGCCAGAACCTGCCGCGAGTACTCGCGTGCCGCGTCTGGCGCACTCTGAGCTGGCGTGTAGACATCGAAATTCTCATTGTGGGCATATCCGGCACCCTCTGCCGCACCTTTCCACCCAACGCCGCAGATTGCAATCGACAAACTCGCATAAACCGTCAACGACGCGATTCTCATCACATGTCCCTCCCTGGACGCCCCACTACGAAAAACTCCCCACCCTGGGATACCATGGTTTAACGCAGGGACTCCCGATTCACCAACCCCATTTTTCGCTAGCTTTGCTGGCGCATTATCTCTAGAGGGAAGGCGTGTCGCCGAGATGCGAGCAGTCGAATTGCCGAAGTTCGAAGTCGCCATGGTTCCAGGCGACAGCCCCCACGTAGCCACTTAACGGTTCCAGATGCGCCAGCGACCAATCGGTTGCTGCGAGTGGATCGTCGCCGATCGCGACGATGGTGGGCCGGGCGATGTTTTCCAGCGAAACCTGAACTCGCTCAAGCCCAAACGTCAGGCCTTTACCGATGGCCTTGAGAAACGCCTCTTTACGCGTCCAAACTCGGAAGAACGCGAGTTGTCGCAGGCGATCGTCGTCAATCCGCGCCAGCAATTCGACCTCGGCATCGGCGAAAAAGCGACTTGCCAAACTGTCCATGTTCGTCATGTCGCGAATTTCTTCCACATCGACTCCCAATTCGCCCACCTGATTGACGGCCAGCAAAGCCAAGTCGGACGAATTGGTGAAATTAAAGAAACAACCGTGTCCATTGGGCAGATGAGTCTCAACGAACGGTTTTCCCAATTCACCGTAGCGAAACACGATGGCCTCCGGGGCAACGAGCAAGTACCGCGCCAACAAACGACGCAATGTCGCTCTTCCGACAACGAATCGGTCGCGATGTTGGGCCAAAAGAAAACGCTTCGCGCGTGTCACCTCGTCCTCGGATAACACCTTCCACATTTCCGGCATGGAATGGCGGCGAGCCATCAGCGGAATGCGCCAGACGTGAATTTCACGAGGTCGAAGCGGTGGAAATGCTACCGGATGCAACCAAGGACTGGAGGGCGAAGTGGAATGCCTCATCGCAAATTGGTTCGGCGTGTGGAACAAGTCCGCGGTATCCTGCGATCGGGAAAGGGGCCCGCGAAACTAACTCCCCTTCACCGTGACCGTCGCCAGACAACTGGCACGCAGACCAGCCCCAATGTCCGTTTCGACGTCGATTTTTAATGCGAATTTGCCCGGTTCCTCGCCAGCACGATACGTGACGGGAATCACGTGCGTCTGCTTGGCAACCTCACTCGTCTTGAAAGACAAGCAATCGCCCGCGTCATCGCATTGAAGATTGACAATCTTGAACGGATGCTTGGCTCGCACAACCAACGATTTCGTGACCTCGGCGCCCGGCTCGAGCACCCCCAGCGCCAACGAAGCTGGACTGACTGTCAACGACGGTACGACTCGACCACGTACCGTCAGCGGAATGCTCTGGTTCGCTTGATCGTTGGTCACAATCAACAGCTGATCCGTAAAAAACCCGGAAGGCATGTCGTCCTTCAGTCGCACAACCATCCGGTAGTCGACGCGGCTATCCGTTCGCTGCGTCTGCTGTAGTCGAACGGCAAAATGAGTCGACGCACTTTGTACGTCCGCGATTCGCCAAGTCGGCCGGCCGGCGTAGCTGACAGTCACCAACCGCTCAGCACCATTCCCTTCGTCGATCTCACCAAACTCCACGTCCGATGGACTAATCACCACATCGCCGCGGATATATCCCGAAACGGTAAGCTGCACCTCCGCCGGAAACGGCTTGTCAATCACTACAGTTACGGTCGCGCTCTTGTGGCCGACAAACGATTCAGTGTTGAATCGGGCACGGATGGCCCCTTTTTCCCACGTCTTTAGACTCGGATTGACAATCGTCGGAGTCGTGCAACCGCAGCTGCTGTGCACGCTGGCAATGTGCACGTCCTCTTCATAGATATTCTCGAACTCAAAATCGAATTCCGTCTTCGCCCCACGCGTCACGACGCCAAAGTCGTGCGATGTCACCGAAAACATCTTCCGCGCCCACTCCTGCCCCTGCACGCCAGGCGTCAAGAGAAAAAACAACAAAGGCACATAAAAAACAACGCGAGGCACGAGGTATCCTCCCTTCGCTGCGGATCCGGTGTTCGGGACCGTTATCATCACGTTTTTTCTCGGATTTCGCAAGGTCAGCTTGCAGCTATCACGGTGTTTGCGGGGGCGGGCGAGGGGGGATCGCGGGTGGGGGTTGAGAGTGTTTGGCAATGGCAGTGGCGGGGTGCCAAGTTCTCGTGGCGAGCGGATTAGTATACGATAGAGGAAGCGAAGCAAATTGTTGGGCGAATTCCAGATTTTTTGATAGTAATCTGGGATTTCTGGGCAATCCACGCGGCACGAACAGGACAGGAACCGCAAATGCAACAGTACACGGGACAATTTGGGCTGGTGATCGCGTTGACCATGATCGGGGTGTGGAATGGGGTCAGTTGGGGGGCGTCGGCACCTAAACCGCTACCGCTGTTCCCTGGTGCGGAAGAAATCGAGATGAAGCCGCAGGAGGTCCGATTGGTTGACGGCAAGGTCAAGCTGAAAGTTCAGTTGAACATGCCCAAGGGTTGGAAGATAAATGAGGCGATGGGCCCGGAGTATCAAATCACTGCGTTAACGGAGGGGGGGGTGATTGGGCGGAAGGAGATTGGCGAGCGGGTAAAGGTCGAGAAGAAGGAGAGCACGTTTGCGGTGGAATTACCGGCGACAAGTGGCGAGGATTTTGTGCAAATTGCCGTTAACTATTATTATTGTCAGAAGGGCGAGAACGGGATCTGCAAGGCCAGCAGTGTCGTCTGGAAGGTGCCTCTGACGGTTGGAGCGGACGTCGAAGCAAAAGAACTGAAACTGGCCTACGACGCAAAACCGTAGCGGAAACAAGAGCAAAGACGAGGCGTTGAAACATTGAAGAGACGGCACATCCCGCGGCTCATACCGCGATCCGGCGGCGACTTACGTGCGATACGATGGGGAGTATTCCTTCTTAGTTCATGTGCGGCGACGTGCTGTGCGCAGGGTGACGCAAGATTGAGTCGTCCCGTGACGCTAACGGGCACGGTCGAATCGGTCGCCCCGGGATTGATCGTTGTCCGTGATTCCAAGGATCGCGTCCATTCCGTGCGCATTCAGGAGGATTCCGAAGAGGGAATCAAGTTGAGTGACGGAACAGTGGTTCGATATCCGGCGACGGTGCAAGTGACTGGTGAGCTGCCGATCAAGTCTCTACAAGAAGGCGACTTTCTGCGATTCGTCACCGAGTTGAACGGCACGGGCAAGACACGGGGGGTGGTCGAACAGTTGCGCCGCGTCGACGGGCGTGACGGCTCCGACGGGATACGCGTGCTGAAGAAAGCCGACTTGCCAGCCGACTACTCAACCTGTGAAGTGGTCGGACAGCTGCAGCGAATTGCGGGAGACCGGATCATCGTGCGCGTCCCACGCAACAACGGGTTCATGCGACGGACATCGGTCACCGTTGAGTTGCCGGACGACGCGAAACTGCTGTTTGAAAGCAACGATTACCGGCGCGCATCACCTGGCAGCCAAATCACGAAGCTCATGGTGGTACGCGTCCCAAACGGCGACCTGCTCGTAAAGGAGTTGATGGCCACGGTAACTGAGCAGACGATGGGTGATCAGAGTTACGATGAGGCGTTGGCGACGAAGTATCGATCGTTGTCCGATGAACCTCAACCGCCACGGATGATACGGTCGCAGCATTTCGCATTTCTCACCGACGTGTCGGACCGCGAAGGCCAGATCATCTTGGACAAATTGGAGACCATGGTCCAATTGCTGACCGACTACTTTCGCCTTGGTCCCAGGCAACCCGTTGAAGGTTTCATTGTTCGTGACTTGGAAAAGTGGCCGGCCGGTGCGATCAACGATCCGATCGGGATGGCCAAGATTCAGGAACGTTCGGGAGTTTGCGTAAACACCACGATCGGTGCCGCTCGCCGAGCCGTCCTATACTCCGCCAACGATCATGGTGTGATCCAACACGAATGTGTGCACGGATTCTGTCACCTCACGTTCGGATCCACTGGCCCAACCTGGTTGGCTGAAGGACTCGCCGAAATGGGACAGTATTGGAAAGCCAACCAGAAGGAGGTTGAGATCTCCACGGTCCCCATGTCGTTTCTGCAAAATGTCCAGCCCAAACGTAAACTCAACGACATTGCGATCGATGTCGGACCGATTCCCGCCAACATGCGGATGCCGTCCGGCACCTGGCAGGATTATGTTTGGCGATGGGCACTCTGCCATCTGTTGGCCAACAACCCCAACTATTCGGACCGCTTCAAACCGATGGCCATGGCAATGATGCAGCGGACACCAGGCGTGACGTTCCAAACCGTGTACGGCCAGGTCGCGCAGGAGCTTTCCTTCGAATACGATCAATTCCTGCAAAACGTCGACAATGGCTATCGCGCGGACCTCTGTGCGTGGGATTGGAAAGCGAAATTCGAGCCGTTGGAGAACCGCCGCGAAGTGAAAATAACCGTGAAGGCCCAGAGTGGTTGGCAACCTTCGGGTGTCATTGTCAAGCGTGGGGTCTCGTATGATCTGGCCGCCAGTGGAACCTGGAAGATCGCCGCCAAGAACAAACCGATCGGCCCCGACGGCGACGCGAACCAACGTGGCAAACTGGAAGGTGTTATCCTGCACGAATTCGAATTGACCGAGCCAATTCCGTTGGGGTCCAAAGCCAGGTTCATTGCCCCAGAGGCAGGTCAATTGTACCTGCGATGCCGCGACGATTGGAAATCCATCGCGGATAATTCCGGAGAAATCGCCGTCAAGATGCGATGCACCCCATGACCCTAAGCGCTCTCCGCCTCGTATCGCCCTAGTTCGTCGTCCGGCATCTCGTATCGATCGTCCTGGTATCCCTCGGCCTGACTTCTTGCCTCCTCGTCAAGTTCGTCTTCGTCACTGAGCTCTTCTTCGTCGACTTCCTCGTACACGTACTCGTACTCTTCGTCGTCATACTCGTCATACTCGTCATACTTTTGGTCATCGCCCGTCTCGTCATCCTCCTCATCGTCTTCTTCTGCATCGTCTTCTTCGTCTTCTTCGTCTTCGGACACCTCATCATCCTCATCATAATCTTCGACATCGTCCTCTTCGACATCGTCCTCTTCGTCGATTTCGTCGTCGTCAACGGTGTCGTCGACAAGATCGTCTTCTTCGAAATCGTCTTCTTCGAAATCGTCTTCGTCAGCGATATCTTCCTCGGCGTCGTCGTCGACGTAGGAGGTAGAATCATTTTCCCATGGCGCGTCAGATCGGTTTGAACGGACGGACCGAACTGGCTCGACCGACTTGTTTAATTTGGTTGTCTTGGTGGACTTCGTGGTTTTAGTTGCCTTCATTGACTTGGTGGACTTCGTCGATTTGGCAGGTGGTTCGGTGTCGGTGGGAGGGGTAGCGCCACCGCTCTTCATCCGTTGCCAATCTTCCATGGTCAGGAGAACCTCGCGGGCCTGCGAACCGGCGTAGGTGCCAACGATTCCGTCCTCGGCCATGAAATCTACCAGCCGTGCGGCCCGGCCGTATCCGATCCCCAGCGCGCGTTGCAGCAGTGACAGACTGCCGCGTCCTTCGCGAATGACAATTTCAATCGCCTGTTCGTACAATTCATCGCGGTTCTTGAGTTCGCCAGGCGTGTTGGCACCGCTGCCGTCGTCGACTTTCAGGTGCACAAGTTCGTTCACGAAATCTTGTTCACCCGTGCTCGCGGCATCCACAATTCGGTTGATCTCTTCGTCGCTCAGGTACGTACCTTGGCCGCGCAACAGGGTGCTCGTTCCAGGCCAGAGGAACAGCATATCGCCATTACCGAGCAGCTTATCCGCGCCCATTTCGTCCAAGACGACTCGGCTGTCCGTGCGGCTGGCCACCTGAAATGCGATGCGAGCAGGGAGGTTCGACTTGATCAACCCTGTGATGACATCGACGGTCGGCTTTTGAGTGGCGAGGATCAAGTGGATCCCGACGGCACGGCTCTTCTGTGCCAACCGAATGATATGTTGTTCCACTTCTTTGCCGGCGGTCATCATCAGGTCGGCCATTTCGTCGGCCACGATCACGATGAACGGCATGTGCAATGGAATGGCCTGGCGTTCCTCGTCGGTTTCAGGCGCCATGCGTTCCATGAGCTCTTCCTTGCCCAGCTGATTGTAAACGCTGACATGTCGAACACCGGCACGGGCCAGAATTTCGTAACGTTCCTCCATTTTATCAACGGCCCAGGCCAAAATCGCTTCGGCCTTCCGCATATCGGTCACAACCGGGTGCATCAAATGTGGCAACGACTTGTAACCACTCAGCTCGACCATCTTCGGGTCGATCATCAACATCCGGACTTCGTCGGGGCGTCGCGTCATCAGGATCGACGCAATGATGGCATTCAGGCACACGCTCTTACCGGTACCGGTGCGTCCTGCGATCAGCAGATGCGGCAGGGTCGAAAGGTCGACGGTCAGTGCATTTCCGGAAACATCTTTGCCCAAGAATAACGGAATCCGCATCTTCTTGACGCGTCCGTTTGTCTCCTGCATGACTTCGCGCAGGCGGACTAGCTGACGCTGTTCATTAGGAACCTCGATCCCGACGGTATTTTTGCCAGGTATGGGCGCCACGATTCGAACGCTGGGGACTCGCAGTGCGATCGCCAGGTCGTCGGCCAGCCCCGTGATCTTTGACAGACGCAGGCCGGCCTCCAGTTGGACTTCGTATTGTGCAATGACCGGCCCCGTCTCCACCTCCACGACTTTTACGTTGTATCCAAAGTTCTGAAAGGTCTCTTCGAGGATCTTTGCTTTACGCCGTACCTCTTTTTCCTGCGATTCGACGCAGAAATCGTCCGATTCATCCAGGACGGACAGCGAAGGCAATTCATATTCGGCAACGTCTTCGGTGCTGCTTGCCGCGTCCAGTTGTTGCATCACCTCATCGCGTTCGGCCGGTATGGGCTTGGCTGGTGCGGCCAGACGCCTGCGTCCCGAACCGGCGCGCAGGAGCCTGGCGCCGGTAGTGCTCGAACTGGCAGCCGGTTCCACTGCTAGTTCCGACGACTCATCGTCTTCGTCTGCAACTTCTTCGTCGCCCTCGGTTTCCAGTTCTTCGTCCGCCTCGTCAAAATCGTCTTCTTCGTCCTCCGCATACTCTCCATCGGATTCCTGATCGACGTCATCCAGCTCATCGTCGCGGATGTCGCTTGGCACGACCGTCAGGTCGTTTCGGCCAATCCGCTTACCTCGAATTCGAACTGCCATCGCTTCGTCGTCATCGTCATCGTCGCCATCTTCACGATCTTTTTGGGAGACGACACCAGCACCGGCCAAGGCCAAGGTTCGCCGTGAACCGCGGGCCCATGGAGTGGGAATTGGCAACGCTCCTCCCCAACGTTGTGCGAATCGGCCGAAAGCGAAAGCGCTGCAAATCAGTAGCAGGTGCAGCAGGAAATAATCGGTACACAGCATCACGCCGGCCAGGCAGAGACTGCCGGCCAAGATGAACCCGCCGATCGATGCAAAGTGCGATTCGAGGATGGCGGTACCTAACGCCCCCAAATACCCGCCCGAGCCAATTACTGGACCGGGGGTGAGCCATGGGACGAGCATACTACTGAGCGTACTGAGGCCGACCAATGAAACCAACCATCCAACGAACCGCGTAAGTGGTGCGTCGATCTTGCGGCGCATCAACATTAGGACGGCCACGATCCCGAGGGAGCCGACCAAATAATAGGCTCCGATGCCTACCCACTCCAAAAGCAGTGAGGCGGCCAGCGATCCCCAACGTCCACAAGCATTGGCCGTGGTCTCCGACGGCGGATCGACCAGCACATCCGGTACATAGAGCTTGTCGAACGGATAGACAAGTTCGACGGGCGGATCGCTGGGATGATACGTGAACAGCGCCAGAGCCAAGAAGACGACAACAACGGCGACCCCCATCGCCGTCAAATCCATTCGTACATCACGTTCTTCGAACATATCCGGGCTCGGCTAACACTTCCTGATACGGTCCCCCGGGAAGTGTAGCCTACGGCGCAAACGATCGTCGGGCGTTTCTGTCAACAACAGCGTTTTCGCTGGGTCGAGAGCAACGAGGATGCGGATTATCCCGGAAATGTCGGCAAGTAGCTGGTGAAGCACTTCGACGCTCCCCATGTACCGGGGGCACGACAAGTCAAAATGGCCACGAGCTGAGTTCGCTCGTCGGTCGCGGCCATCTCCCGATGATCGCCACCAGCCGACAATTCCACAAACTTGCCCATCGAGACGGTGGCGACTTGTTCCGCTGACAAGCTCACGCGGGGCAGATGTGGCACGGCATCGACGGCGGGACGCAAGTATTTGGCGACACCGAGTTCACGAAGCTGTGACAATTCCACTGCGCTGTCCAAGGCGAACGGACCAACAGAGGTCCGACAAAGACATGACATTACCGCAACCGTTCCCAACCGCTGGGCCAAATCGCGTCCGATGGCACGAACATACGTACCACTACCACAATGAATGAGCAGTTCCATCGCAGGGTATTCGTACCGCACGACCTGCAGGTCAAAAATCTCCACATCACGAGCAGTCAGCGTTACATCATGTCCCTTGCGTGCCAACGCATACGCCCGGTTGCCGTTTACCTTGACGGCTGAATATGCGGGGGGAACTTGCGAAATCGTGCCGATAAACTCCGGCAGGATTCGATCCACTTCAATTCGCGACGGCACGGGGGCGTCGGCCAAGCGAGTCACTTCGCCCTCAATATCATCCGTAACACTTGACTGTCCTAACACAAACGTGGCAAGATACGATTTCGGCAGCTGATGCACATAGGAGATCAGCCGCGTCGCCCCGCCAACACCAATCACCAATACCCCCGACGCAAGAGGATCCAAGGTTCCCGCATGTCCGACCTTGTGCGGCCGGATCAACCGTTGGATCTGATTCACGGCATCCCGCGACGTAATCCCGGATGGCTTGTTGACATTTAATAATCCAAACATGCTCGCCTACCACTCCTCGGTGGGCTTTTCGACAGCACCTTCCTTGACCTTTCGCTGCGCAAGCGCCCAAATCGAACTCCGCTGCTTCTCGATTGATTCCGGCAACTGGGCCGGGAGAACACTGAGCACCTGCATGGCTTGTCGCGGTCGATGCTCGACTTGCACGAGAATCTGTGCCAGCTTCAAACGAATGTTGTGCGTGCGCTCCGGCGCCGCATGCAACAGATCGACCATGAACGGCACCGAATCACTCCATTTCTTTTCGTGGTGCAAGCCCTTGATCAGGTCAACAAGCAGACCCTCTGGCAAGTGCCAATACTTCGTACGTGATCTTGCGGGAACTTTGTGATAGATCGCTAACGCGGCTTGAAGGTGACCAGCTTTCACGCACTGCTGGAAGGATCGCTCGGCCAACTCCGCCTGCGCTCGAACTTCGTCGGCCGGTCGTCGTGCTGGTGGTTCGTCGTCAGCTGATTCATCGTCGGACCGATTCAACAGGGCAGCGGCCGAATGCAGGTTGACGTTCGGTAAGTATCGCCCCAATACGTCCCACAGGGCACCAACCGCCAGTCCTCCAACCGCAGTGAATAATCCAAAGTGAGTCGTCAGATCGAGATCGCAGGGCACAAGATTGTATGGAACCATCATGTCACCAAGCCCTCCACGGTAAGGACGTTGACACCTAGCCAGACTGTCGCCACTCGTCAGACGAGCAACGCCAACATGCCTTTCCTGTTCCTCAATCCTTTCCTGTTCCACAATCTCACCGTTAATGTAGCGGCAATAGCCTCAACTTGCAAGGATTTTCCCTAGATCGCGTCCATCGGCCGCTTCCTGGGACTTGCTGGAACCGCTATTTTTAGGCAATCTATCGAGCAGTGAGCGAATTACGACCGAGGCACTATGTCCCAGAGCGCGATCGAATTGAAGGAGGACCGACACCGGCCAACGTGGGTTCGCGGTTTCGTCGAACGCCGTTTGGAATTCTTGTGCCTGGGCGTTGCGGGCGCAAGCCTCCTCGCATTCGCCGGCCGCTGGTGGTGGATCCTCGATCTATTCTGCCACTACCGTGTCTATTACGCAATGTTCCTGTTGGTCGGAAGCATTACCCTGCTACAGTGGCAGCGACGGAAGCCCGCGGCGATCGCCATGCTCATGGCAATCGTCAATTTGGTCTTGGTCGTGCCCCTGCAACTGCGCGATCCCACCGCGCCCGCGAGCGACACAGACGTGTCTACTCTGCGTGTCATGTCGCTGAACGTTAATACTCGCAATCCGCATCGCGAATCAGTCGCCAACTGCATCCGCAAGTACCAACCTGATGTGCTGCTGATGATGGAAGTGAATCAATCCTGGCTCGACGACTTGCACGCAGTCAGTCTCTTCGCCGACTTCGAGTACCAGATGGAGCAACCGCGCGAGGACAATTTTGGGATTGCTATCTACAGTCGCCATGAGTTGACCGAGCAGGCGGTCAGGTCGCTCTCGGCACACGACTTGCCGACGCTTGTGACGACGATCCATGTCGATGGACATCGCTTCCGTTTCATTGGAACGCACCCCGTACCGCCGATCAATGGCGCGATGACCCGCACCCGAGACATTCAACTGCAGGCCGTCGCCCAACTGGCCGCGCAGTCAGACATCCCGTGCATCGTCGCCGGCGATCTGAATACGACCTCATGGTCCTATTGTTTTGGCGATCTATTGAAAACCTCGAGACTGCGCGACAGCCGGCGAGGTTTTGGCGTCCAGCCGACATGGTTTCTCTTCGGTGGACTGCTGCAAATCCCCATCGACCACGTGTTGATCCCCGATCAACTGACCGCTTCCGGGCGATTCATCGGACCAGACGTGGGTTCCGACCACCGAGCGGTAATCGTGGATCTTGGCATTCTACCTCACTCGCGATAATGACCGTCCTGAAAAAGTCCCACGGCTGTTCTTAGCCGTCAAAGTCCCACGGCTGTCCTCAGCCGTACCGCGGCAAAGCCGCAATGCAAAACAAGCAAGCACAAGACAACCGGGTGGCACATCGTCGTAACCGTCCTCGTGCCCGTACTCAGCCCAGGGGTTCTGTCGGACAACATTGACTATTGCGGTGCCTTGCTGGATAATGGCACGGCGCATTGGCCCCGGTGGTGAGGTCGCGAACGACGGCAAGCTGATTCAACTGATAACCTCGAATGTCCTCTTCCTCGTCACGCGATGCACATTTCTATACGACGCAATGGAGTCTCGTGCGCAATGCCCGGTCGCTGGATGGCGACGAATCGCGTGCCGCACTGCAAGGCCTGTGCCAGCGCTATTGGTATCCGCTCTATGCCTATCTGCGTCGCCAAGGCTGCACGGTAGAAGACGCCCAGGATATTACTCAAGATTTTATTGCTTCGCTGCTGCGGAAGAACTCCATTTCGCGAGCCGCACCGGAAATGGGCCGCTTCCGGGCGTTTCTGTTGGGATCGTTAAAGAAGTTTGTCGTCGATTGGCGGCGGCGAGCAGCGGCGAAAAAGCGGGGGGGCGACTGCACGCTGTTTTCGCTGGATTGCCAAGCCGCGGAATCCCGGTACCGTCAGGAGCCGATCGATTGCTTAACGCCCGAACTCATCTATCATCGCCGCTGGGCGTTGACGCTTATCAACTCCGCCGTTGACAATGTGGCTGCTGACTACCAACGTCGGGAGAAGTCGGCCCTCTTCAGCGCACTTCGTGGGCATCTCGACGGCAACCAGGACCGTATTCCTCTGGCCGAACTAGTAACAAAGCTGGGAATGACGGAAGGCGCCATCAAGGTGGCGGCCCATCGCCTCCGTCAACGATATCGTGATGAGCTTCGCCGGCTGATCGCCAATACCGTGTCAAGCCCGGAAGAAGTTGCGGACGAATTGGCGGAGTTGTTTCGTGCCGTCGGGCGGCGCGGCTAAAAAAACACAGGTCCTGCTGTAACCTTGAGGAAGTTCCTGCGGATAGATTGGCAGTCGGCAACTCGTGGAGTTCCGTCAACAGACATGGCGTATCGACGAATGTGTTGAGGCAGTAAGTCAGAGCGATGAATCCAACCAATCCTTGTCCGCAATGTGGTCGCCCGATTCCATCCGATTCGGAACATGCGTTGTGCCCGGAATGCATGCTCCGAGCTGGATTTGATACCGATGTACGACCTCCCGTGGATCCTGCGAATGCACCATTGTCCAGCGGGATCCCGCCCAGCGACACCGCGGCTGAACCACAGGCGTCGCCCAAGCTTCCGGAAATCGACGACCTCCGCGCGCAGTTTCCGGAACTTGAGATCCAATCGTTGCTCGGCCAAGGAGGCATGGGACTGGTCTATTTGGCACGGCAAAAGCACCTTGACCGGCAGGTGGCGCTAAAGATCTTGCGTCCGGATATTGCGACCGACGTGGCATTTGCCGAACGATTCACGCGTGAAGCTCGCACGTTGGCCCGGCTCGCTCACCCGGCGATTTTGGGCCTTCACGATTTTGGCATTCGCAATGGTACTTACTATTTCGTGATGGAATACGTCGACGGCACAAATCTGCGACAGGTTGTCAAGGAATCGAAACTCAAGCCGGCGGAGGCATTGGCGATCGTGCCGATGATCTGCGACGCATTGCAGTATGCCCATGATCATGGAGTCGTTCATCGTGACATCAAGCCGGAGAATATCTTGCTCGGCAAGAACGGCCAAGTGAAGATTGCTGATTTTGGTTTGGCGAAACTTGTCCGCGGTGGCCACGAGGATTTCACGTTAACGGGAACACGTCAAGTGATGGGGACGCCACAATACATGGCACCCGAACAAATCGAGCGTCCTCAGGAGGTGGACCATCGGGCAGATATCTATTCACTGGGAGTTGTCTTGTATGAGTTACTGACAGGCGAACTTCCGATCGGACGTTTTGCACCACCTTCACAAAAAGTGCGGATCGATGTGAAACTGGATGAGGTCGTATTGCGAGCGTTGGAGAAGGAACCGCAGCGGCGATACCAAACGGCTACCGAAGTCAAAACGAGTGTCGAACACGCCACCGAAACGGCTGGGAATCGCACTCACATGTCACCTGTACCGGATACGGGACTGCTCTATGACCTGCGTTGGCCAGCCATCGGGCTGTTTATCGCGGTCTTGATTGACCTGTTCGCTGGTTTTGCCCTGCTTAGTAGTTCGCCGCTAGGCATCTTGCATTTGCCGGTGGTTGGCGTTCTTGGATTTGGCGCCGGGCAAATGTTCAAACGCTGCAGCCTTGGCT
>JAGQPD010000113.1 GCA_020426865.1 Planctomycetales bacterium | reverse complement strand
ATCAGGCTTCCAGAATAAACCGAATTACGGGGTGCCGCAAGCTACTGTAAGGGCCTTTTTGTGTCAAAAATCCTTATTTTGGGGGGGCTGAGACGATTTCGCGTCAACCTCCTGAAGAAAACGCCGGTAGGCCTTCTTTCGCGGTGCCAACGCCGTGCATTGGACGAGCTGGCGACGTGCCTCTTCCCACATCTGCCTGGATGCCAAGAGTCTGGCGAATTCGTAGCGAATGAGCGGCTGTTGGGGCGATAATTCCACTGCCTCGGAAAACGCGACCAGCGCTTCATCGTCGTTGCCGGCCAACCACCATCGATGGGCCTGTAAGTAAACGAAATCGGGCCGGGATAGCTCTCCCTCGGCAAGGCCGTCCAGTCGCAAGGCGAGGACAGCGGCGAGTCGTTGGCGAATGGGTTCGTCGTCATTGGCGGAGAAATGAGTCCGGGCGATTCGTAAGATATCGAACGGGGATTGGGGGAGTACCTCCGCAAAGGAATCGTCGGGAAAGAGTCGATTCGCGACTCGCAGGATCGCCGGTGCAAACTCGATCGATGCCTCCAGGCTCGCGTGCCAACATCGTTGCGTTTCTTCCAGTCGCCCCGCCTGTAGATGGAGGGTGCCGGCCCGAAACAGGGTCCGAGGATCATGCGGGGTGGCCAATAGGGCATCGGTGATATGGTACTCATCGGCCGCGGGCTCGGTGTAGACGACGCTCAATTCTGCCAGTGCCAAGTGTGTTTTCACCCGCAACGGACATGCCCGACGCGATAGGAAATAGTGATGAATCGCGTTGGCCAATTCGACTCTCACCGCATGTTGCTGACGTAATTCCGCGATGTCCGCAAGGTCCCCGTCACGCTTGAATTGATAGATCAAGCCATGCAGGCGATTTGGCGCCGCCAGTTCCTTGATCCGGTCGGGGTCCGCTTCCGACGGTAGTTCTCGTCGCAGTTGCTTGAACGCTGCCATCTGATATGCCTTGGCCCACTGCTCCCCCAGTCGAAACTGTAGCTCGGCGTCATTGGGACGCAATTCTGCCAGTGTATTCAGCCGGTGCACTTGCGATTTGATGTGGCTGTCGTCGAGTCGGGGGCCTTTACTATCGCGATCGGCCTGGAGAATGCCTTCCAACTGTGTCAGTTGATAAAACTCGCGACACGCCAGGCCGCCCATGATGCCACTTGTCAACAACACGATAACCGCCAAGGGACGCGCGAATCGTCCCATGGTGCTGATGTAGGAACGCCAGCCTACCGTCTGCTCGTCCGCCGCAAATGTCGCGCCAGCCAACAGGGCCATCAGCAGCATATTCGACGGAATGTACATCCCGAAATCGAATGCGGCATGGACCGATTGCGAGACGCAGGCCCAAGTTCCCGCCGTGCCAATTCCCACAACAACGGGACCCTGATGGGGTCGCAATAGCCCAGTTGAAACAATGGCAAACATTGCGATGGATATCAGTAACAGGGTCAGTCCCGGAATGCCCGCGTCCACCAAGGTCTCGAGATACTGGTTTTCGGCATGATAAAACCAACCAGACGTCGGACGCTCTTCGTAGAGGCGATAGACATACCGATAGGTCCCCAACCCGCTTCCCGTCGTGAGAAAATGCTGTGCCGCCGTCCAGCCGTCCTGCCAATTCTGTAAACGCCCTTCCCGAGCAGTTCCGCCCGGATCGGTTACGGTTGTGAAACGTTCCTTGAGCAAGGCCGCTTGCCCCAACCAGACCGCCAGTGCCAATCCCATGACGGTCACCAGCAACATTCCCGCCGCCGCCCACCGCATCGAAGCCAGATGGCGCAATAGCCACATCGTCACCAACGCGGCAGCAATCAACGACAAGACCCCGCCTCGCGACAAGCTACAAAAAACCCCTGCCGATATCAGAAACGCCAGCACTGAGAATACGATGGTCGTTGAATCCCAGACGCCCGCCCCCATCCCCGAAGAAATCTCGCCAGCCCTTTCCGATTGATTCCCGACGCCATTGGTGTCTCCAAGTCGCAAACGGCGGACCGCTTGGCGCGACACTAACCATCGATGACGCATCAGATTCCAAGCGACAACCCCCAACGCAGCCCCCAAACATAGATTGAGATACCCCGCTCCATTGTTGCGATTGACAAACGATGCAAAGGGGTGCCCACCCTGCGTCAACGTGATGTACCAGAACAGCTTTCCGTTGTACGTCAACTGTTGCACGATTCCGAAAACCGCCAACGCCGCACCATTGATCGCGACCGAAATGCAGATGACCAGACGTTTGGACGCCGTATTGAGGTGTAGGCTCGCTAAGACAAAAGCCATCACCCCCAAGGCCATTAACGAAAGATCGTAACGCGTCGCCGACGGATACAGGCTTACCGTATACGCAACCTCGGGGGCGGCCCGTCCTCGTAACTCGTAATACGCCTGCTCGGTCGGACACCCTGCCACCCGCGACCAGAATTCAGCCGCCAATGGCGACAGTTGCCGACATGTCTCCGCTCGCAACTCATTCATCTGAAACAGTCCCCATCCCATGCCGGCAAGCAGTACCAGCGTTAGCAGCGGGACATGCAGCGGTCGATCGTCACGGAAAAAGGCATGGTGGACGATCGACGCCAGCGTCGCAATCAGCAAGATCAGGCTCAGCCCCGACTGCACCGGCGGCTCGACGCCACCGAGCAGCCACGGGGCAATTACGACCAGCGAGATCAGCGCCAGCACAACAGTCAGGTCCAAGATACGTGGAATCATGAGCGTATCGTACCAAGGACTGCCGCGCAACAAAAATGCCACTTGCTGCGAGCAAGTGGCATTTGGGTTGAATTTGCTGGTTTACCGGCGCGCAAACGCCGGAATCTCAAAATCAGTAACCACGATAATGGTGCGAATACGGGCTCACCGGGGTGCTATCCTTCCCGCCAAGGCCCGCCAGGCCCGCCAGGCCGGCCAAGCCCAACCAACCGAAGCCGCGCGCTCCACCGCAGCATCCGCCGCCAGCGAAACCGCCACCGCAGGTGGCACCACAGTCACCAGCGATCCCCATCGGGGCCGCCATCGCATAGTCCTCAACAATCGCCTCGCCACAGAATTCGCCACCGTCCATCACGACTTCGTCGACAATCACCTCTTCGCCACACGTGGCACAGCCCTCGCCTACGTATCCGGGCAACGGAGTCAGCGTTGCGTCAAGGAACATCTCTTCGGCCAACGCACCTTCGTTGAACGGGAGTACCCGAACGTCAAAATCGGCATGCGTTCCCGTCATTGCGTCTGCTGTCGCAACGTAGTCCCCGGGATTCAATCCCGCCAGTCGAAATCGCCCAGACTCATCTGTTTCAGTCGACTCGACAACTTCACCGTTCTTGGCAAACGAAACTTTTGCTCCCAAGGGTTCGGTCTTGCCGGTCGGATATGTGACGCGAATGCGCCCGTCCACCGACCCCTCCGACGTCAATCGTACCATGTACGTCTTGCGGTCAGGCGTCGCCGCTGCATCGTGATCCTCCAGTCCCCCCGATTCGTCCGATAACGCGGCCGCGCCGGCGCTCTCTTCCGCATCGCCCGCACTTGAATTCGTATCGGCCTACGGCATTTCCAACCGCTCGATCGATAACGGCGCCAAATCGTCGGCAGTGTTGCCCGGGGTTAGACTCAACTCCTGCGCCACGCCAGTGCTGGCCATTGACGCGATCATTGCATACACAAGTACCAGTCGGAATTTGCGAATCATCTGGATGCTCCTCAATCGCTCGACCCGATTTTAACGAGGCGA
>JAGQPD010000112.1 GCA_020426865.1 Planctomycetales bacterium | reverse complement strand
GGCCCCATCCACTCCATATCGCGGCGAGCCAAATAATCGTTGACGGTCACCACATGCACGCCGCGACCGGTCAATGCGTTCAGATAAGCTGGCAACGTGGCCACCAGCGTCTTCCCTTCGCCCGTCACCATCTCCGCAATCGATCCACTGTGCAACACCATGCCCCCCATCAGCTGCACATCGTAATGCCGCATGCCCAGAAATCGACTACCACCTTCGCGGCACACTGCAAACGCCTCAACCAAGAGGTCGTCCAGTGTTTCCCCAGCATCCAGGCGCTGGCGAAACAACACCGTTTGCTCGCGCAATTGCTCGTCGCTCAGCGCCTGGTACTTCGCCTCCAACGCCCCAATCGCATCGACTTTCGGCTGCAATTGACGTACGTACCGCGCGTTGGACGAGCCAAACATCGACGTGATGCCGCGTTCAAAGCCGGTAAGGATCCCTCCAAAAAAGTAGCCCAGAAAATCCCATATCCGTTCCAATACATTCATGGCTCTTGTCGGTTCCCCGGCCCCTTGGTCATGCCTCTGCGATCATCTCACGTGCGCAAACCCGCAACTTCCTGTCAGATTTTGCGCAACCCATTCTCCCGGTTAAGCTTACAGCGATGCCGGCCAGCGGTCAACCGCGACCTACCGCACCCCTGGACTTCTCCCTCCATGAATCTTCAGGTAGCTTGATCTCTCCCAATTCGAGGCCCGACCCAGCGCGCCTCGCAAAGCCTAGCGCCATACTGAATCGGATGACTGCTGGACGTTGAGTGGTCGAGCTACGCTTGCCAGTCACGGGCGAATCTGAGACGCTATTCGTCCGTGACACGCGAACCTTTTAATATTCCGATCGATGGAAAACTGGTCATGCTGGGAACCGGCACGTCCGTCGGTGTCCCCATGGTTGGCTGCGGCTGTCACGTTTGCCGCAGCATTGACCGGCGCAACCATCGCACGCGTTGCGCCATCATCCTGGGCCTGCCCGGCGGGAATTTGCTGATCGATACCCCGCCGGACCTCCACTGGCAACTGGTCCGCGAGCAGATTGGCATCGTCAACGCGGTCGTCTACACGCACGAACATGCCGACCACATCTTCGGCCTGGACGACCTGCGGTTGATGCCCTTTTACCTCGGTCACGCCGTACCCTTGTATTGTGAAGAACTTGTCGAAGCACGGATCCGCAAATCGTACGACTACGCCTTCACCAACATCAAACATACGCATGCCGGGGCCGTTCCGGCATTGACGTTCCATCGGATCGACGGCGCCACGCCATTCGACGTCCTAGAAACCCGGCTCACCCCCATCCCATTGCAACACGGCCCGCGGTTCAACGTCCTCGGCTTTCGCATCCACAACGTCGCATACTGCACAGACGTAAATCACATCCCAACCAATAGTTGGGGGCTGCTGGAGGGGTTGGACGTGTTGATCCTGGGGGCTCTTCGCCGGGAACCGCACCCAACCCATTTTTGCCTGGAGGAAGCGGTGGCGGTTGCCAAGAAAGTGGGTGCGAAGCGCACGATCTTTACCCATATCTCCCACGACTTGGAGTACACGCAGACCAACGCCGAGCTTCCGGACGCCATGGAACTGGGGTACGATGGTCTGCGGATCGACCTCTAAACGGCCACAGCGATCTCCAAAGCGAACCGCAGCGAACAACGCCGACGTTACCGCTGAGCAACCTTGGACTTCTGCATTAAATTCAAATAGTCCACAGCGATATTGATTACTTCATTGAAGTAATAGTCCCGGTCGACAACGGGACGGTCGTTGTTCATCTGCTGTTCGAACTCTTCTTTTTCGGCCTTCTCGGCATCCATCTCCTTGCGTTCCGCCAGAAACGCGTCACGCACAAGCGTGACCGTTTTTCGATCCTTCTGTTCGCGGTAGCGACGAATGCGGGTTTCGAGACTGTCGAAATCTTCCGAGGTCTTGCGGCGATCGGCGGAAAGAGCACGCAATTCCAACAACATTTCGTGGGACACGTGATTGTAGGACTCCATGTCCACCGGCTTAACCCGATCGAATTCCACCGCGTAGTCCAGATCCGATTCTCCGACATCCATTTGGCTGGTCAGCGACGGGAGGGGGACATCGGCGAGGACACCCCGTTTTTGCGTACTATCCCCTTTCGGTCGATAGAATTGCTGCATCGTGATCTTCAACGCGCCAAAATTCGGTGGGTTCGGCAAACGGAACAGTTGCTGTCCGATATCAAGCAGGCTCTGTACGGTTCCTTTGCCGTGAGTGGATTCGTCACCGACGATTAGACCGCGGTGATAATCTTGAATGGCACCGGCTAGAATTTCGCTGGCACTGGCGCTGAACTTGCTGGTCAACACCACCAGCGGTCCATCCCAGGCCATGCCGCGTTCCAAATCGTCGTAGTGTTGGACTTGTCCGTCGGCGTCCTTCACCTGGACAACGGGCCCCTGGTCGATAAACAGCCCCGTCAGGTTGATCGCCTCGGTCAGGCTGCCACCCCCATTTTCGCGCAGATCGAGAATCACGACGTCAACATTCTTGGCGCGGAAATCGTCGAGGATTCTTCGAACGTCGCGGGTGGTGCTCTTGAAATCATCCAAGCCGCGACGTGCCGCGCCCATGTCCATGTAAAAGCTGGGCAGATTGACCACACCGATCTTCACCGGTGCCGGGTTAACCCCGTCCGCCGTTGGCGCGGGACTTTCCTCGATGATCTCCCCGCGAGCTTCGCTATCCTTCAGCTCCACTCGGGCACGCGTAATCGAATAGATCTTCGTCTCTCCCCCTTCGGCCGGTGACACTCCTAATCGCACAACCGTGCCGGCTGTCCCACGAATCATGTTCACCACATCGCGCAACCGCAGGTCGACGACGTCAACCATCTCTCCGTCGGTTCCCTGGCCAACGCTCACGATCTGGTCCTCCGGCTTTAGTTGACCAGCCTTGTCCGCTGCACCACCGGGAATAATATTGCTGACGACCGTATAGCCGTCTTCATACTTCAGCGCCGCCCCAATCCCTTCCAGATTCAGCTTCATCGTGATATTGAAATTCTCCAACGTATCACGCGACATGAACGTCGTGTGCGGATCATAAGCCGAAGTTACCGACGAAAGAAACATCTCGAACAACTCGTCATTGTCCGTCTGATGCAATCGTTTGTCCAAGCTACGATAACGTTTGCGAATCTTCTCCTTCGCCTCGTCGTGGCTGACGTCGTCCGCTTCACGCGACAGATACTCAAACTTGATCATCTTCCGCCAACGATCCCGGACTTCAGCCTCGTCCTTGGCATAACTCATGTTCTTCCAATCGACCTCCAACTGTTCGTCAACCGTAAAATCGTGGTCCATGTCGACAAACTTCTCGATGTCCTTCAAACGGTCGTCGACGCGTTGAAGATACCGATCAAAAATCTTCCGCCCCAGGCTAATGTCGCCAGCCGTCACGAGATCGTCGATCTTGTGGTCGTATTCTTGGAACTCATCAATGTCCGATTGCAGGAAATACATCTTGCGGGAATCGAGCTGTTCGAGAAACGACTTCAATGCCCGATGCGAAATCTCGTCGTCCAACCGACGACGTGACAGGTGGTCGTGATCGAGTAAATGCTTGACAACAATCGTCAACTCGCGCTCCGTCAACGCCGGCCCGGCATCTTCCGCATTGGCCGCGCCCACCGACCACAGGTATCCACTGACCGACCCCAGCACGATGCCGCAAACCACCATTGCTGCAATCAGTCGCGCCGAATGTCGGCCGTCACGCGAATCGTTGATGTGCATCGAACATGTCCTTCCTGGTTAAAAATGGCAGATTGAGATCGCCCAACCTCCCTAAATCAACTAAATTACAGAAGATATAGTGATCGTATCGAGTTGTCCTACGCAAGGCAAGACCGAACCATTTCTCGCCAGCAATCACCGCCGATCAGCGGCGGGCTTCACCCGGCCGCTTTACGTTCCGCACCACACCATTGCCCGCCACACCAATGATTGCCATATAATAGCTCGCATGACAGCAAACGAAGACCAAGAAAAATCCGACTACTATTATCTGACGATGGTCGTTGGCACGCGGCGTGGTGCCAACTTTTTATTACGCGGCGAACGGGCAACGGTTCTTGGCCGTGGAACCGATTGTCACATTATTCTGGCGGATCCTCTTTGTTCCCGTGAACATGCGGAGATTTCCCAGGTGGATCACCTTTGGCGAGTTCGCGACCTGGACAGTCGCAACGGCACGTTCGTCAACAATGAAAAGGTCACCGAAACCGCTCTGGAACCCGGATTTCGCATCAAGTTGGGTTCGAGCGAGTTCATGTTTCACAGCTCATCTCAGCCGCCGACATTGGAGACGTCGGGGGGGGTTCGCTTGACCGAGTCCATCGTCAAGGAAGCCTCGCTCGAAATTGGCGACTCGTCTCTGGCAGCGTTGCGGCACGACGGCCCGTCCCGGGACGCCCAATCGCTTTATCAACTTGCCGTGCGGTTGCTGGGATGCGACGAGCCGATCGAAGTCATCCGAGCAACGCTGCAATTATTGCATGAGCGGACGCGGTCGGGGATTGCGGGGTTTTTGTGGGTTAGTGACGAGGGTCAACTGAAGTTGCAGGAGGTCATGCCCGCCGATACGTCGGAACGGGTCAGCTTGAGCGAATCGCTAACGCGGATTGTCTTGGATCAGAAGCGCGCGGTATGGGTGGCCAATCAGTCATCGGTTGGATCGGCGGAAAGCCTGAAGCACTATGCCGATGCGTTGTGCGTCCCACTGTTGTACGAAGGCACGACGCTGGGCGCCTTACACTTATATCTGAACCACGGCAACTTCCGCCAAACCGATTTCGATTTCGCCATTTCCACGGCACATCTACTTTCGGTTGCCTTGGCGCGTGCCAGACGCCAGGCGACGCTGGCCGCCGAACATCAGCGGTTGGTAGAAAGTTCCGCCAGCTTTGGCGAACTGATCGGGCAGAGCGAACCGATGCAGAAGCTAAAGGAGAAGATTTCGCGAGTGGCGCGGGCCAGCGGTTGTGTGTTGATTCGAGGAGAAAGTGGCAGCGGCAAGGAACTGGTCGCGCGGGCGTTGCACAAGGCGAGCACGCGCGCGGACCGACCCATGCTGTCGGTCAACTGCGCAGCGATTCCGGCGGACTTGATGGAGAGCCAATTGTTCGGCCATGCGCAAGGAGCATTTACGGGTGCGACGCGCGCGCACGAAGGCTGGTTCACCCGCGCCGACACTGGTACGCTGTTCCTCGATGAAATCG
>JAGQPD010000111.1 GCA_020426865.1 Planctomycetales bacterium | reverse complement strand
TCGGCTGATGATATCCGCCAATCCCTTCTGACCTCCGGCCGACCCCCGCGCTCGCAGCCGCAACTGGCCCAGCGGCAAGTTGAAGTCATCACAGACGACCAGTATGTCGGCGGCTTCCAATTGATAAAAATCTCGAGCCGCCACGACACTACTGCCGCTGAGATTCATAAACGTTTGCGGAAGCAGCAGCAGATAGCTCCGGCCATCCCACGTTGCGTCGATCGTCTCCCCTTGAAATCGCGTTTTCGGGTTTCCGTTGGCGTATCGCCGAGCCAATTCTGCGATAACGTCAAAGCCAATATTGTGACGAGTCGCTTCATATCGGCGGCCTGGATTGCCAAGCCCCACGATCAACTTCATGACTTGCCACTCGCTTTCTTCCCCCACGCTGCCCGACCTGACCGCCGGCCGTCTGGATAGGGCCCCAGGCGACGAGCAAGCATGGGCCAGCGTTCTTCACTATTCCTCCTCGGCCTCTGCTTCGGCCGGCTTGCGGCCAATCAATTCCGGTTCCGCCGATTCGCTTGGCGCCACCGCTTCGGCCTCCGCCGCCGGTACGACGCAGTGCACCACAATCAACTCCGCATCGGTCAGCAATTTGGCACCGCTGGGGATCGGCACATCTTTCGCCTTCACCGATTGCCCAACTTCCAAATGATTGATGTTCAATTCCAGCTTTTCTGGAATAGCGTTGATCGGGCACATTAATTGAATCTCGTGCACCGGCTGCTCCACGATTCCGCCGTGATGGGTTCCCGGTGCCTCCCCCCGCAGCACAAGTGCCAGCGTCATTTCCGCGGACTCGTCGGCACTGACGCGAGTCAGATCGACGTGGAGCACTTCGACGCCAAAGGGATCCCACTGCACGCTTTTCAATAGCGCCGTCTCCTTCACTGCCCCTTGCAGCTCGACCACATGAGCACCATGCCGCAAGACCGCCGCCAACGCGTCGGTTGGCATCGACAGGCTAACGTTTGCCTCCCCATGGCCGTACAGCACTGCCGGTGTTTTTCCCGCCTCGCGCATCTTTCGTGCTTGACGCTTGCCCCGCGATTCTCGCTTCTCGACCTGTATCTGTTCGGCCATGCTCGACCCCTTGTCGTCGTCACTGATTCAAGCTAATTCGTCTCAAGAGAATCGAGTATTTTTGCACATTGGCTCATAAATACAAGCCCAGGTTTCCCGGTTTTCCGGGCTGATCTTGTCCATTTCACGGCCACCGACTAGGCTTGCGGGATTACGAAAAGCTTGACGACCGATCCAGCAGCGCAACCCACAGCCCACTCGATCGTCTGGCGTCCCCGCCAATCCGGCATGTTCGTCCATTGGTTCCGGTACCGCTCCTGAAAAACCAGCCCCCCGGAGATGCAGATTTTATGGCTCGAGCCACCAAGCCAACCTTCGAGTACGTGGAACCGATTGGCGCGCGAGTTTTGGTCCGCAAGGATGAGCCGAAGCGGGAAACCAAGGGGGGGATCGCCTTGCCCGACCAGGCAGAGATCCCCACCATTACCGGGCGGATCGTGACGATCTCGGCGCAGATCGAGCACGACGAAGACGTTCCATTACGGCAATACGACAAAATCCTCTTCCACCCCAAGAACGCCATTCCGGTCGACTTCGAGCCCGACAATCAGCTTTTCGTTGTACCGATTGAGGACGTGGTGGCGGTGTTTCGTCGCGAGGCCCCCACCAAGGAAAAAGAATAAAGAAATAAGGGGCTCGTATCAGACGCGATCATCGCGAAAAATCTCACTGATCGATTCGTCATGGTGGATGCGTTTGATGGCCTCCCCCAACAACGGCGCCACCGTCAGCACTCGAATCTTCGATAACTTCTGGTGATCCTGCAGCGGGATCGTGTCGGTCACCACAATTTCGTCGATCGGTGATTCCTGCAGCCGCTGGATGGCCGGTCCGCACAAGACGGCGTGGGTGGCGGCCACATAGATTTTGGTGGCCCCTTCGGCATGTACCATTTTTGCGGCCCCACAGATCGAGCCGGCCGTGCTGATCATGTCGTCGA
>JAGQPD010000110.1 GCA_020426865.1 Planctomycetales bacterium | reverse complement strand
ATGCGTCTTCCGATTGTGGGTTACGATTTACCTGAGCATCGCCGCAGTGCGGGTGGTGCATCACTGTATGCGAAGCCAGGTGACGAATTGGATTTGGCGAGGTGCCTGGAACAACTCATGGACGATCCGGCCCTACGAGCACGGATGGGAAAGGCAGGTCGGTTGCGCATTGAAGAGCAGCTGGCGTGGGACTATCAGAAGCACCATTTGTTAGAGACTTATCGAAAGCTCCGAAACGAAAGTGCGTCTGCTGATGTCCGTTCACCTGTTTCCACCTGAGTCCCGCGCCGACTATCGACAATCGGTGCGGTGTCCGATTCGATTTCTACCGACGACTCGCGCTGGTCGGCCAAGTCGTCGTGAGTCGTCTGGGACACAACAACTGGCACCATGATGTGCAGGCAATTGGCGAAGTGACGAACATAGAAGCGGCATACTGTGACAGCGAGTGTGGATTGGAGGTGGATGGCATCTCCGTGTCGTTTGCCTTTGAAGGTGCACTGAGCGAGTTGCTGCGAGACTATCTGCGAGATGACACGCACGCATCGCATCTCAGTTGGAAATATCGTCTGTACTATCGCTTGCGTCCGTTCATTCCCATTTCTGTCCGCCAGCGGTTGCAGCGTCGACGCAATCAGACGCTTTCGGTTTCCGATCAGTGGTACATCCCGAAACGGTTTTTGAATCAGTTTCGCGTCGTGCTCGAGGCGGAGTTGCCCGAACGGGGAGATGTCGCAATGATACACCCGTGGCCCAAGTCTTACGGCGCGGCGGTATCATTGACGCACGACGTCGAGACGCTCGCTGGTGTAAAGCGAGTTCCCGAGTTGGCTGCTATGGAGGAGCGGTTGGGGCTGCGTTCGGCTTGGAATTTTATCCCGTATAAATATCGAATTGATCGAGGGCTATTGGCGGAACTCCAACAGCGAGGCCACGAGATCTGCGTGCATGGATACAATCATGACGGGTTGCTGTTCACGTCGCCGAAGCTTTTTGCACGCCGAGCGGTGGGAATCAATCGAGCGGCACGGGAGTTTGGAGCGGTTGGGTTTCGCGCACCGATGGTACACCGCAACCTGGAATGGCTTCAGCAGCTGGATTTTCAGTACGATTCATCCTATTTCGACATCGATCCATTTCAGGCGATGCCCGGCGGTGTTGGCGGAGTATGGCCATTGGTCGCGGGGAGATTTGTCGAATTGCCCTATACCCTGCCTCAAGACCATACGCTGCTGGTGGTGCTCGGCGAACAATCGCCGCAGATCTGGATGGAGAAACTTCGGCTGTTGAAGCAACTGGCTGGAATGGCTCTCTTGATCACGCATCCCGATTATTTGGACTCTCACGGTAGCTTGGCGATCTATCAGCGATTTCTTGAACATGTTCATACTCAGACAGACCTATGGAAGGCGCTACCGAAAGACATTGCACGTTGGTGGGTAGCACGACAGGCATCGACCGTGGACTCACAGTCGGACGGCGGCGCCGTCGCCGGGCCCGCGGCTGAATTGGGCCAGGTGACGACCTTGAACGACCTCTTCAGCGAATGGTTGTCTATTCGGTGACATAACAAATTTGGGAGTGGAGGTAGGAAGTTTACATCCATGACGATGCATCTAGATTCACCAAAAATCGACGTAATCTACCCAGACGACTGTGCCGAACGATGGGACGGTTATGTGGATGCGCACCCCAAGGGGAGCATTTTCCACAAGTCGGCGATGTGTCGAGTCTATTCCGAAACACGGAAACACGAAACTTGTGCGGTAGCGGCGCGAAATGCGGATGGCAATATTGTGGCACTTCTGCCGGCGGTGCGAGTGGAGACAATTTCGGGACTTGCCAGCATGATCGCATCACGTGCGATTCTCTATGCCGAGCCGTTGTGTGATGACACAGCCGAAGGGCGGTATGCTCTAGCTCAATTGCTCGACGCTCACGACAAAGCCGTCCGGCGCCGTACGTTGTTTACCGAGGTGCGCGCGATGTTGCCGCCCGGAGCTGAACGGGATGTGTTGGAACAAAACGGCTATGAGTTCTTCGACTATCTGAATTACGTCGTCGATCTGGACCGGGATCGCGATCAGTTGTGGAACAGTATCGGCAAGCAGACTCGGGCAAAAATCCGTCGTTCTCACCGACGCGGTATGACTATCGAACATGATACGTCCGTTGCCGGCGTTCACCGGATTTATCCGTTGCTGCGGGCCAGTTATGCTCGGTCGCGAGTGCCATTGGCGGGCATCGACTTGTTCCTTTCGGCGCTTCGGTTCGTGTCGGCCGGAGAAATTCAAATTCGCATCGCGACGCATAAAGGACGCGACGTTGCCGGAACCGTCGGTCTCTATTACCGTGATCGCTATTTTGCCTGGTACGGCGGAACGACTCGCCCGCAAGGGATCGACCCGTTTGCGGCAATTGTGTGGGACGAAATCGAGTGGGCCCACCAGCACGGTCTGAGATTCTACGACTTTGGCGGGGCGGGGTGGCCGGATGAGGACTATGGGCCACGCACGTTCAAGTCCCGGTTTCACGGTGCACTTGTCTGTTTTGGTCGATATCGCAAAGTCTACTCGCGTCACCGATTGGCATTGGCAGAAAAGGGGTACGAGTCCTTGCGAGCGCTGTTTTCACAGTTTCCGCGGGAGACGGCTACCGACGGTGCTGACAACGATCGAAGTCCGGTGTCGGAAAGAAAGCCGAAATAGGAATGCGGCAGCCAGTTTGATATGAGTGTTCGCTGGGGCTAGCGGGTCGTGGTATTCAACAGCATTCCGTTCTTGGTCTTTTTCACAATTTTTTTTCCGCTTTATGCGCTGTCGAAGGGCCGACTGCGACTCATGCTCTGTTCGATCGCCAGCTACGTCTTTTATGGCTGGTGGGATTATCGCTTCACGACCTTACTCCTATGGTCGACCATGGTGGACTACGTCGTCGGGAGGTTGCTCGAAGGCGCCCGTCAGCCGAAGATGCGGCGAGCATTGTTGTGGTGCAGCGTCGTGAGCAACCTGGGCGTGTTGGCGGTGTTCAAGTACTTCGACTTCTTTGCCGAGAACGTCCAGCGTGTCGCTGCACAACTTGGTGTGACGGTCGATTGGCCCACCCTTCATCTGGTATTGCCGGTAGGGATTTCGTTCTATACGTTTCAGACGCTAAGTTACACAATCGATGTTTATCGCCAGCGATTGCCAGCCGAGAGAGATCTGTGGCGATTTGCCACATTTGTGGCGTTTTTTCCCCAGCTTGTCGCCGGCCCAATTGTTCGAGCCCACGATTTCTTGCCGCAGCTCGCTCGTGATCGCGAGATTACCTGGGACGGTATCGTGGAAGGATTCGGTCTGGTCCTATTAGGGTTCTTCAAGAAAGTCGTAGTTGCTGACTCTGTGGCAATAGTTGTCGATCATTTTTTCGGAGCCCCTCAGACGTACACGTCTCTTAACGCGATGATTGTCGTTGTACTGTACGCCTTTCAGATCTACGGCGATTTCTCCGGTTACTCAGACATCGCCATCGGTTTGGGGCGGATGATGGGGTTTGCATTACCACGAAATTTTCAGTTTCCCTATTTTGCCAATTCATTTAGCGAATTCTGGCGACGATGGCACATTTCTCTGTCAACGTGGCTGCGAGACTATCTCTATATTCCGCTTGGCGGTAATCGTTCAGGGACGGTGGCCACGTACCGCAACTTAATGTTGACCATGGTATTGGGAGGGCTATGGCACGGTGCGCACTGGACATTCATCCTCTGGGGGACCATCCATGGTATTTTATTGACCCTGCAGCGATGGGCGACTCCGCGAACGGAATTCAAATCGAGTTCGCAGTCTTCCGCTGCCGCTTTCTTGGGATCGGCACTTTTTCAGCTAGGACGAATGGCCATCGTGTTTGTAATTGTGTGTCTGACATGGGTTATGTTCCGTCGACATCCGGTAGGCGATTCGCTGATCATCTACGCGCGGATCGCCTCCTTGGACGACTTCAGCCCAGGGGCATTGCAGGATCGGATTCCGTTGGTAAAAGGGTGTGCCTTGGTAAGTATCCTTTTCATCGGTGAAGCTGTATCGCAGCACGCGAACCACTTGCCGTGTGTGTGGCATCATCCACTTGCCAAGATAATGGCGTATGCATGCCTCTTGTGGTCCATTGCGCTATTCGGGACCTTTGCGGGAAATGCATTCATCTATTTTCAGTTCTAAGGAGTAACGGTGCATCCAGGCAAGACCCGAGCTCGAATCGCAATCGTGGGACTCTTCCTGACGGTCCTGTTCTTGGGCGACCGTCTGATGGCTCGGGCGGTCGACGCGGTATTCATGCGGACCAAGTTTCGCTATCCCATGCTCTATGCGGGCGAATTACCGGCAGACATTGTTTTTCTGGGAAACTCCCGGGCGCTGCACATGTTTCACTGCCCGGCGGTTCGGGAAACGACCGGATTACGTGCCGCGAATATCGGTTTCAACGGTCTGCCAACAATTGCTATGGCGCCGTTGTGGCACGATTACCTGGAGCACCATGCGCCCCCCGCTCTACTGGTCCTGGAAGTAAGCTGTGTTGGACGGGAGGATGAAGATGGTGCGCTGGAACGTTTTACAACTTGTATGCGGCATTCTGACGAGATTGCCAGTCAGATCGCCCGCCGGAATCGGTTGGTATACTCTGCATCGCAATTGAGCCACCTGTATCGTTACAACAGCGAACTAACATGGCGGAGCCTGTTCTTTCTCCGAAACAGCGATCAGGACTGGATCATGGAGGGGCAAGTCGATCGGTCTGAGGCAGAGGAACTTACCGACGCCGACGTACCTTCGTTGCTTCGTTCCGCAGACAACGTCGCGGCGTTTCAACGCATTATCGATGGAGCGGCGGCCCACGGTGTCGAGGTAAGATTGGTTCACGCTCCGTATCTGACCGAATACCGTAGGCATCTTCACGATGCACCGACATGGACCAACTGGCTGCAATCGGAGTTGGAGCATCCAATTCTCGACTACACCGACGCGATCGTGGATCCTACCAGTTTCGCAGATCCCATCCATCTGAATGCCGGAGGAGCTCGGCAGCTGGCCATTCGCATGGCCCGCGACGGCGTATTGCCGTCGCAAGATGACTGAGCTTTAACGTCATACCTCGTTTGGATAAGCGTTCAGATTTGCCTGCATCGATGCCAGTGCGTAAGATGGTACGCCGGCGAGAGTACTTGCGTAGGAACGTCGTACGACGTTGGAAAGTGAGGAGCAGATGAGCTATTCGGGCAAACCCGTTCATGCCGAAGGACCGCCCCCCGAGCCGGGGCGGATGGAGCCCACACACGCCGAACGCGCACGTACCCTGGTAGAGCTGGGAGGTAACAGCACGCTTGCGACGATCAGCGCGAAACACCCTGGGTATCCCTTTGGTTCAATCATGC
>JAGQPD010000109.1:4461-15912 GCA_020426865.1 Planctomycetales bacterium | reverse complement strand
CAACGTCGTATGCGACAAGCCGTCACGGGCCAGTTTGAGTTTCCCTGGCTTGGCGCGAAAAACCGCGCTGAATTGATCGGGAGGAACGTTGTCCATCCCGCTGGCGGGTATTTCTGCATCCGATGAAATCTCCGGACCGCTATTCCATACGCCGGGCATCAACACGCCGGCCGCGGCGACGGACACGTCGAATGAACCAACGTAGTCGGTCGGAGCCATATCGAGACGCACGTGCTTCTCCTCGCCTTTTCCCAGGATCGCGATCAACGGATCGTCGCGCTGGGCGGATGGGCACAGGAACAAGGGAAGCCGGGTGGCAACGACCGCGGCGTTGGATGGCTCCCAGGGGCGGCGCGACAAGTCCACCTGGTTGCGGAGGTCGCCCTGTTCGGCGAATGGAAGCAGTGCCAATCGCCAGGAAAAGTTGTCCCAAGGATGCATGCGATCGGAAGCCCACAAGGGTGGCAGTCGTTCGCTGGTTGCTGACGCGTAGTTGATGGCCGCCAGGCCAATCTGTCGGATGTTGTTCTGGCATGCGGTGCGCCGAGCCGCTTCCCGTGCCGCTTGGATTGCCGGCAATAGCATCGAGACCAGCAGCCCGATGATCGCAATGACTACCAGTAGTTCGACGAGCGTAAATGCCGATCGGTGGATCCGACCGACCCGTGCAGATTGAAACGTTATTGGCGTTCGCGACATGGTCTACTCCTGATCGTATCGCAGCATCGGCGAGTGAAACGTGGCCTCGTCCTCCTGCAGGAAGACTCCAATCTGTCCCAGATATTCCCGGTCGATGTTGGTGGCGATGCGATTCCGCTGATTGCGCCCTTCAAATGACAGTGTCCAGAGCGATTCGGGCAATGCCTTGTGGTTCCAGGTAACGTGCGGAAAAGGATCCGTGCCGACTCGGACCATCAACTCATACGAGCGACCGGCGATCGGTGCTGGCACCTCCACGTCGGCCCACGGTTCGCGTTGCATTGCCGGCTGGTCGAGACGATCTTTTCGTCGCAGTTTCACCTGACTCCAGACCAATTTCCAGCGCTCGGTCGGTTGGGACTGTTCGTTCACGCTGTCGACGATACGGACCAGTTCGACCGATTGATAGACGCGCCCCGCGGCCTGCTCCTCCGACAGCGCCCGCATGCCAAATACGACTCCGAGCTGACCGGTCCACTGCTGCTGTTGTAGCGCGACTCGAACCGTGAATGTGCCTCGCAGCGGACTTCCCATGCGCAAGATACTCGGTTGATTGCACTGAATCCCGTAGGCATGTGGGTCCTCGATGGCCGCGTCATTGGCGATCGTCGACCAGCGCCCCGACTGGGCTCCGCCGAGGCATTCGAACGGATACGACGTGTTGGGGCGCAGCGATCGCCACTGGTCGGTGCCGATCGTCGGTCGAACCGTATGGTGGCGTAACCCATGGACCGCCAGGCTCACACACGCCGACGTTGCTAGAGCCAACAGCCACCGCCGATCGACTCGCAGTGCACGACGCATCCGTCGCGAGCGGAGGGCGTGTGAATTGACCGGCAATCCTGCGGCTGCCGCCAGCGACAGTAGGTCCGCTGTGGAGGAATAGGGGGAGAGCGCCTGAGCAAGTTCGGCGGGAGTCGCATACCGTTGCGATGGATCTTTGGCCAATAGCTTGTGGATGATCCGCTGTACGCCATCCGGAATGGAGGGTCGTATCGCCCGGACATTGGGAATTGGCGCTTGCTGATGCGCCTGAAACTTGCCGCCGTACTTGACGTAGGCAGCGGCGTAGGGGGGGCTGCCGGTCAGCAGTTTGTAGAGCGTGCAACCGAGACTGTACAGATCGCCGCGCACATCGACCTGTGAGAACCTGGTCCATTGTTCGGGCGACATGTAGTCGGCAGTTCCGCGTGCCGATTCCTCATTGCCGTCGTCGGAGCTGATTGTGTGCAGGATGACCGTTTGCGGGCACGACTCCGTTGGTGCCTGTCGTTCGTTTTGAAATGAAACCAGGCCGAGGTCGAGTAATTTGATTTGGCCTTCACACGTCAAGAGTAGATTTGACGGCTTCACATCGCGATGGACCAGGCCGTTGCGAGCGGCATAGCCAAGTGCATCAGCAGTTTGTCGAGCGATCTCGCAGGCGTCGTGGACGTCAAGCGGTCCGAGCTGCTGCAAGAGACTGGAGACGTCCATGCCCGGCGCATGCTCCATGACCAGATAGTGACGCCCCTGGTCCTCTCCGGCATCCGAGGCACGGATGATATGCGGGTGATCGAGTTTGCCAATCGCGCGCATCTCCGCCAGAAAACGGGATACCGTGCTGGCGTCGCGATGCGCCATCGATGCCAGGACTTTGACAGCCACGAGCTTGTCCAGTTTCATGTGCTTGGCTCGGTATACCGCACTGGTGGCTCCCTGGCCAATCAACTCGAGCAGCTCATAAGCCCCCAGCGTTCGCGGCAACGTACCTTCATGCTCGTCGATCAACGACGGTCGCGCATGCGGCGCCGCGCGACGATCCGACAGGGCCGTCGTCAATACCGATGTTGGTGTTTCGGCAAGCAGCTGCCGGTACATCTCCCGCAACGCTGGTTCGTCTTCCTCCGAACAGGGTAACATCGCCAACCCGCGGACGCACGTGTCGCTATTCTCCGTTAAAGAATCCAGCGTCGTCTCGCATTCCGGACAACTCGTGACGTGCGTTTCCAACTCGTCGAGCAGATCCACTGGCAATTCGCCGCGCAACATCGCCAGTAATTCGCGGGTGCGGGGACATGCCGTATACATTGCTCACATTCGCTACGTCAGGACGATCGAAGTAACCCTGGAGCGAACTATCCCAGGGACTCTCGTAGTTTTCGTAAAGTTCGCATCTTGATCAACCGGACCGCGTTCGCCGTCACCCCAAACTCCTCGCCGACATCCCCCGCCGATTGGCCATCCACGACGACTCGCCAAAATATGTGCCAGTCGCGCTGCGAACATTGGGATCGTACCAACTCGATCAAACGAGCGTCCATCACATGGGACGTCGAACTAGTGGAATCCTCGTTCTCCAGTGACGGAAGTTCGGCTATGTTCTCCAGTCGGCGGTGAGCGTCGGTCCCGCCTACCGCGTTGCCAGGTTGCTTGCCGGATTCGCGAAAATGATCGCGAATCTTGTTTTGGGTGATCCGTCGCAGCCAACCGCGAAACGACGCACCGTCCTGACGGTGGTCGAAGTCGCCGACCTTCCGCGCCACCGCCCTCAAGACTTCCTGGACGACGTTGCTGGCATCGGCGGGCTGAAGCCCCGCATGGCGACACCAACGGTACGCGCGACGACCGTAGGTCTCCACCAGTCGCTGCCAAGCCGCCGGATCCTGGGCTTGTGCCCCCCGGATCAAGCTGGTCGACGTTCGACTTTCGGTGCCATCTAACATTAGAACGCCGCCGCATTTCAAAAAAAGAACTGGCCCAGCAGAACCTGGCCTAACGGCGATCATAAATGAAATCGCAGAAATGGGCAAATCGCCGCGGTGCCGCCCACTTTCCGTGCTGCTTTTCTTACCGCGATCGGTCTCCTCGCACGCCTCAGCTCATCGGCAAAAATGCGCCGCCGCTGATGTACCATCCGTCCCCCGAGGGCATGCTCCAATTGACGTGCACGCGGAACTGTAATGTATCGGTTCGCCTTCTTCCCGACACCTCCATCGTAACCGTAACAGTCATGCCGTCCAGCGGTCGGTTGGTGAGCAAGCCAATGCCGTCCTCAGAAACGTCGCGGGTGTAGGCCTCCAATTGTGGGTCAAGCGGCTCTGTACTGCTCAATTGAATCGGCAGAAACAACGGCTCGCGACCCGACGACCGTTGCTCGAACTCCACACCACGTGCGGCGCCGATCAACCGTCGGGCGATCTTCAGTGATTCCGGGCAAACGGGAGTTGATGTTGGCATTGGGTTTACCTTTTTGTTTCTCGAGAGACTCTCTGATTCTTTATCCGCAGCCCTGTGCCGCGAATGTGCGGTGGTTGAGCCACTTAACGAGGCTGATCGACGTCGACGAATGCGCCGGCCTCCGCCGACAGTGAGGGAAATACCGGGGGTTCCGTCCGTTTGGCCTGATCCAGCGGGCGATGCTCCGGATCGCCGTCCAGCTCCAGGGAATGGATAAAACGTTCCACCATTCCTGGGTCGTATTCCGATCCGGCTAGATCACGCAGTTTGCGACATGCATCCGCCCTGGAAATCGCCTCATCGTTGCGCGCGGCAGTGGTCCAAGCGTCAAAATCGTCAGCGATCCTCAGTAAACGCGACGTGACCGGGGGTGACGTCCGCGTGCGTGTCGACCGGGATTTGGGTGGTTGAAAGGGGAGTGCGTACGTCGTGACGATATTCTCCACCGCCGGACATTGCAGGAATCCCTTGATCACTTCCATGCCGACCTCGAAGTCATTACGGCAGGCAGCGTTGTTAGGATTGTTCCCGTAGTTCTGCACGACACAGATTCCGGCATGGTCCATAAATTGTTCGTCGACAGCCACTAGTTGTGCCAGACGCGTGACTTCATGCAACAAAGCGGCACAGGCCAACGTTTGAAGCACATCGGGGCTGACGACTCGTGCCGCAGCTTGTGTCGCCAGCTCCGCCACTCGACGACTGTGGCTCGCTGCGGCCGAGTCGCGACTAGCCAGCATTCTCCATAACCACTCGGCCCGTTCCCGCACCACGCTCGTCGATGCGTTGGACAGCGACAGGCTGGCATTGTCCTCGCCATTGGCGAGTCGGCCTGAACTGACGCGGATATCGTCCCAGTGCTGCACATGGTTGGCCCCGATGCGTTTCGACTGACGCAATGCCAATTCGCTGTGTTGGATCAGGCTCTCGCGATTTTGGCAGAAGTGCGACAGTGTCGCCACGCCCAACGACACGGTAACACGTTCGTTTCCCCAATCAGTGTGGCAAACGGCGTCTCTGATCCTACGAGCGGTATGCATCGCCTTTGTCTGATCCTGGTTGGCAGCCGCCAGGCAAAAGGACTGTCCATCGTAGCGACAAATCGGCGCGGTATCCTGCATCTCTTCATGCAACAGGCGGGCCATTCGCACGAGCACGCCGTCCCCTCCGGCGTACCCGAGTTTGCCGTTGATATCGGTAAATTGATCGATATCCAACAGAATGCAACTGACAGGAGATTCGTGGACCTCGGCCACGCGCACGAGTTGATCGAAGGCATCGAAAAATGCGTGGCGATTCAGGCAATTGGTGAGCGGATCGCGCGTTGTCAGCTTGCGAAGTTGGTCCTCTTTCTCGCGGATTTGTGCCCGACTGTGTTCGAGTCGTTTGAGCATTTGCCGCAGGGCGGCGTTGCGTTGGGCGATTTCGGTGACGTCGGCAAAGGTACAAAACGCGCCCTGGCATAGGTCGTCGTGGTCCATCATGGGAGATACGTTGACCAAGAAGGTGCGGTGCTGAGCGGTTGCGTTTTCTAGTGACATGAATGTGCCAATTTTCATCCGCCCTTCGCGCATTGCCACCATCCAAGGGAATTCCTGGTCCGTGACGTCCCAGCCAAAGTCGCTGATCGAGCGTCCCTCGAGGCCGTCCGAAGGCAATCCCAATGTTTGCGCGAGCGACTCGTTTGCAAGGACAATTGTCCCCGCCAGGTCGATCACCGCGGAACCTTCATGAAACGTGTTCAGGGTGTGGCGGATACTCCTGCTGTCCGGTCTTACCGGATGCAGCGCCGGGAGCGCCCGCTGCAAATACCCCAAGAAGAACAGCCCCGAACAGGCCGCCACAAACGCGACTCCGCGAAACGTGGTGACAAATACCGATCTTGCCTCGGTGGATGTCAACGGCTGTAGTCCCAGATGCAACGTTCCCCAGAGACGCTCGTGTGATTTGATCGGCAACGAAACCATCGTCAGGTTGGTGGCAAAGCCCCTCGAGGTGGGACCCGTGTGATCTCCCGAATCCATCAAGCTGGGACGTGCCGCGGGCTCCTCCTCTCGATCTGCACGCAACAGTATCCGCTCAATCGCCCGCGTGTTACTATGTTCCAGTTGAACGATCTGGAGCTCCGGATGCCGAACCGCCATCTGATTGACTGTCGATCGAAACAGGTCGGTGTCGTTGCTGTCGGCTGCTACCGTTGCCGCCACCGCGATTGCTTCGCAAAGTTGTGTACGCTCGCGAATCGCCAGTCGCGAACTTTCCGGGATGATTCCCAGCGTAAACGCAAAAATCAACGTGCACACCGATAGCGCCACCAATACGAACGCATATCGCATTACGTTGGGCGACTGCGTCATGTCGGATCCTCCCCACATTCCAACGCGTCACGTTGCGCGCGATTGCTCAAGCGACACAATGCCGCGATCATCGGTATGTGCATCGACGACAACAGCGGCAACGGGAACGACGAACTATGGTCGTCGTCATGCCCCGCGGCACCGCCGCCACGCCGTCGCCCAATTGTAAATTTCATCCCAATCATCATGACGACGATCACCGCCACGCTGCAAATAAACAAGCTTACTCCGTGCAACGCCCGTAGCTTGCGCGCCTCTCGTTGTTCTAACTCGTGGAGTATCTCCCACATTTCGCGATTGACAAATGTCTCAGACGTACTGGTGTCTGTGTCAGCGGCGGCTTCGGCTTGCTGGCTCTCCTTCTCAGCCACGCTGCTCACACTACTTTCATGATCCACGTTCCCGGCCCAACATCGCCGGCCAGCATTAGCGTTGATCGTCCAGGTCGATAACGTGAAAACGAAAACAACCGTCAAATGTCGGACTGGGGGATACGGCGGTAGCATGGTGTGTGGATTCTTTGAGCGTCAATTGAAATGCGTATCACCAGGCCAGGGCATTGAGAGTATAGCTTCGGATAAAGACCCAGGGCGAGCGTTTGTCAGGATGGGGCGAAGGGGAGGAATGCGGCGCATATGTTGTGATGCTCGAATCGTCCGATTGTGCCGGTCATGCGGCTGGCATCATACCAACTCGAGGCATGCTTCGTGCTGTAAGGCGTCAATCTCGTCCGTGCAACTGAAGAATAAGTCCAACAGCTCGGGATCGAAGTGGTTGCCACGACCTTCCTCCAAGATCTTAAAACACTTCGTTCGCTCATAGGCCGGTTTGTACGGGCGGGCATTGGAAAGCGCGTCGAAGACATCCGCAATGGCGGTGATGCGCCCCTCCACCGGAATTTCTTCACCCTTCAAACCCCGCGGATAGCCGCTCCCATCCCACCGTTCATGATGTGTCTCGGCAATCGATGCTGCCAGTTTCATGACCGGTGAACTTGATGTGAACGCCGGGGAGTTCTCTGTCGGGATTCGCCGGCAGATCTGCCAGCGACTGTCGGTCATGGGACGAATGATCGCGCGCCCAAACTCACAGTGCTTTTTCATGATATCGAATTCTTCCGGTTCCAGCCTGCCTGGTTTGAGCAGAATCGAATCGGGGATGCCGATCTTCCCCACGTCGTGCAGTTGGGCGGCCAGTTCGAGCAGTTCCACCTGCCGGGGGTGCATGCCGAGTTTCCGAGCAATCATGGCGACGTAGCGTCCGACTCGCACGACATGCTGACCGGTATCGTCATCGCGATACTCGGCCGCACGCGCAAGACACTGCAGAGCTTCGCAGCGTGCCGCATCCAACTCCGCCGTGCGTTGCAGGACCCGCTCCTCCAGTTCATGCGAATGTTGCGCCATCGAGTCTTGCAGTACCTTGGCGTCAATCGAATTGCGGAGCCTCAGAACGAGCTCGATCGGGTCGACCGGTTTGGTAAGAAAATCGCTGACCCCCCACTTCAATGCCGTCCGTTTCGCGGAGGGATTGCCGATTGAGGTGAGCATGACGATCGGCACGCGATGGAGTTTGCGATCGGCGCGAAGTGCCCTCAGTACGTCAAAACCACTACCGTCGGGCATCGTGTCAATGAGCACCACATCGGGCGGTGATTCGACGGCCCGCTCGATGGCTTGACTGGCATTCGTGGCAAACTCGAAGCGTTCATACCCCGCCTCCTCAAGATAGACTCGCAACATTTGCATGTCGATCGGTTCGTCGTCCACCATCAGAATCGTGGCAGAGGCTGGATCGAAAAGGGGAGCCGTACCGTCGTTCAGAAAACTTCCGAACTGCAGTGGTCCCTCGGCTTCGCCAGACATATCGATCGGCAATGGCCCGATAGGTCCGACGGTCGTCACCGTCGTCGAATGCATGGTTATGTGACTCCGCGCTGAAATCGATTCGCGTACACGATTCGTTCAAGTGCTAGACGTCACCACGCAGACATACTAGTCAAATAGAAGCCTAGCATAGCTCTGGTGGGGGATACTGCGTGCTGCGGTGCGAAGCCGGTTGTTTGCCGTTGATCGAGTTACGTTCTACCGATCGCAACGGTTTGGCCGATCGTATCAACGTCCTGTGTCCCAGGAGCCGCTGTCCCAGGAGCCGTTGTCCCAGGAGCCGTTGTCCCAGGAGTCGTTGTCCCAGGAGTCGTTGTCCCAGGAGTCGCCGAAGTTGGAAGTGGGCAGTTGTGAGGGGAAAGGATCGTTGACCGGCGAACGGAAGGGGGTATCGAAATTGTCGGGCACGTTGTAGCTCGAGGCGGATGGGTAACGCGTGGCGGCTCGATCCTGGTAGGATGAGTCGGCATGGCCCTTGGATTCCGGCATGAACTGCGAATTGCTCCAGACGCGCGTGCCGTTCCAGGGTGCCGGTGGAGTGCCTGGATAACGATATTCGGTGGCGAGACTCTGTCGCACCGTATTGTGATGAACGTCGTAGTAGTTGGCATTCGGGTAATTGACGTCTGATCCGTATGGGACGGGCGATTGCTGATTGACTAGTGGCGTCGCAACAGTTGTATGGGGAATGGCAAAGGGATACGACCGAATCTTAGCGTCAGTTGTTTCGAACTCGTCGTGAGAGCGACCCGATGACGTTATGCGATTGGCGGTCGGTGGATACGGTGATTCGATTGGAGGGGTTCGATATGAATTGGGAAATACATTCGGCGTTGCCATGGTGTTGCTACCATCGATGGTTGCGGTCGGTTGGGGCGTGCTCAAAGCGGCGTCGACGGACGCCGCGGCAACAGAGCTCGCCGGAATGGCAGCCGATCTAGTCGTCGTTCGTTGTTGTGCCTTTTGAGCCGTCTCGCGCTGTTCGAGTTCCTTCGCGACTTCGTCAACCCAGTTGTGAAACCGACTCAGTGGATCGCGGTTGGCGGCGTTGCTCCTCAGGATGGACGGGTCGTCGTTGAGGAGGTCGTGGCTGTCGATGGGGCTCCCGTGATGGCGAAAGGGGCTGGGAGCTTCGTGGCTCGGGTCGGGTGGTTCGGGTGTCTCCAAAGACGTCGCCGTGTTATCGGCAGAGCCCTCAACACTGTCGTCAACACGCGGTTCATACGATGCCTGCTCCACGCTATCGGACGCATCGTATTGCGCATCATTGACGTCATCGACGGCCGTTTGAGCGGCGTTTTGCCAGGGCCGTGACATGTCATCACGGTGAAGTTGCGACGGATGTGACGATGGAGGGGCTGTCGGGATCTGAAAAGGTTGGACGATTTGATGAAAGGTCCCTGTCGCATAGAGCGTACCTACCGCCGGAATGGTGGCCAATGCCAACAGGATCAAGAATCGACGCTTCCCGCTACGATGTCGATCGGTGGCGTGCAAATTGTCGTAGCGCACATCCGCTCGGGTGGCATGCTGGCGGACTTCCGCCGTTGACGCAGCTGACTTGCGTGAAGGTCGGCGAGCGTAGCCGTTGGGGGTAGATTTGCCGGGGATACCCAGATCGTATCGGCGACGTTGCTCCGGGTCATGCAGCGTTTTGTACGCCTCAACGATCAGTTTGAATTGATCACGAGCCACAGGGTCGGCACCGTTGAGGTCGGGGTGGAGTTGCCCCGCTAAACGGAGATAGGCCGCGTGGATCTCCCCATGCGTCGCCAGTCGCGAGACGTTCAGCAGTTCGTAATAGTCGGTGCCCATGACCTATCCAGCATACCCATGCCGTGGCGATTCTGTCCATATGATGGGCCTCCCCCGGGGAATCCTGGCGGGTTTCCCCTGTTTCCGTGGCCACTTGTGCCGAATGTATCGCCGTCCGAGGCATTTTAGCCGTCGCAGCGAAGTAGGCAACCGTCGCCCCCCGATCGGACGACCCCGCCAGGCCGCTCACGCTGCACGGGTCTTGTGTCCGTGCTGGGCGGAAGCCAGGGTCATCAACCGGTCCAGGCCACGGACATTAATATCCCGCTGCGGAAAGGCGATCTCGATTCCCGCTTGGCGGAACCGTCGGAGAATCGTGACATGAAGTTCGTGAATCGTCGCCAACCGCACCTCCAGGCTGGCCAGGTAGGCACGGGCGACAAAGTCCAACGTACTTTCGCCGAAGTTTTCAAACACTACCGACGGTTTGGGATCCTCCAGCACGTTGGGATGTGCGGCCACGGTCGACAAGAGGATTTCTTGTGCGGCATCGGGGTCGGTATCGTACGACACACCGACCGGGATCACGATGCGATTGGTGGTATCGGTTAGTGTCCAGTTGAGTAGCCGCCCGGTAATCAATTCCTTATTGGGGACGATGAGTTCCTTGCGGTCCCAATTGGTTACGGTGGTGGCCCGGATCCGGATATCGGTCACGGTACCGGTAATATCGTCCAGGGTAATCACGTCCCCGACGCGAATCGGACGCTCGAACAACAAGATCATGCCTGAAATGAAGTTGGCGAAGATCTCTTGCAGCCCGAAGCCCAAACCAACTGTCATGCCGGCTGCAAGCCACTGCACACTTCCCCAGTCCATGCGAACGGTCCGACATGCCCACAATAGTCCCGTCAGTGCCACGGCGTATCGTACGATCACGGCGAACGCATGACGCCCCCCCCGATCCAACGGCAAACGATTCAATATCGTCATCTGAAGTAACGCGGGAAGATTGCGGCCAATCACGACCGTGGCGATCAACATTGCAGCGGCCAGTACAATGTGACGCAATGTTGTTGGTTCACTGCGGGCGACCATCTTGGTGCTATCGTTCCCTTGAGCGTCCTCATGGTGCTCGGTCACCTCGACCGTCGTTTCCCACAACTGTACTTGATCGAGCACTCGCAAGGCGGGCAGCACATCCGCCCAGATCAAGCAACCACCCACAAACACAGTGATCGCGACGGCTTGACGCAACAGCACTCGCATCTGACTATGCACTTCGGACCAATCCGGCTGATCCTGCGTCCGAACGCCGACATTGCCCATCTGTGACGTGTTGGTGTCGTTCTGATTGTCCGCATTCAGTTGCTTTTCACGGGCCTGTTGCATTGCCATATAGCGGCGTCGTACCTGCAGCCATCGCGAGATGGCGGCATGGACAACCAGCACGCCCAGCACCAGCCCCAGCGTGTACTGCAGACGGATCGCCAACTGCTGGGCCGAATAATAGTAGCCAGCCAAGGCACATGCCG
>JAGQPD010000109.1:0-4452 GCA_020426865.1 Planctomycetales bacterium | reverse complement strand
TGGTCAGCAAGGATACCCGCAATCGTGAAATCCAGCCGGTGGAGTCCTTGGCGATTTGCAGACGAAAGATGTTGTTCGAACCGCCGAACATCGTCCGCACGGCACTTGCCAGCATAAGCATCACACCGACGAATGCCAGTCGGCCTAACGATTCGGACCATTCACCTTGATAGTATGTCTCCGATATCGCACAGACTGCTGCCAATGGCACACCGAGCAGCAGCAGGTAGAGCACCTCCCGGCGAACGATGGCCAGACTGGAGGCCGACCAACCGAAATGCGTTTCCGCGACCCCGCCAACGCGACAGATTTGCCGTACAAATGCCGCACACCACCACAGTGCCGCGGTATAAAAAAGTACCGATCCAAGTGCCAATCCCAACTCACTCGTCTGCTCCATCTGGGACAGCCACCAACCGGCCGCACACAGCACCATCGGCCACTGAGCCGAAATCGCAATCGTCAGCGCCAAAGCCGCCAACGTCGGTCGGATCCGCAGCATATGCGAAGAGGTCTTGGTTTCACACAGCTGACGTACCTGCGACCGCAACCATACGTTGCCGTACAAAACAATAAGCACGCCGATGAGCGTGAAGATGGCCACGAACGGACGCCGCAACGCGTCCAATCCACTGGCCCTGATCAGCTGTATCCACGGATGCGGTTGCAATAGCGAGAGAATTCCCTCGGCCGCTTTGGTAAAATCCGACGTTTGGACAAACCCAGAACTGCGAATCCACAAAACGTGTTCGTGGATGTAGGTCTCGAACTGCCGTGTCTCCTCCATCAAGTTGCGGTGACTGATCTCCAATTCACTCAGCTTCTGCAGATAGCTGTCCGAATCGATCGCAATCTTGTCGAGAAGTTCTCGTTTGGTCGTCAGCAGTTCTCGGACTGTCTGCTCCATCGACGTGGCATTCGTTGACAGTTCCGCGGGCGAGAACCGACACATGAACTGCGCTACGGCGACTTCAATGTCCCCCATATCCGTGCGCTCGTCCTCGCACTGAATGCGCTCGAGATTGGCGCGCGGCATCTCCGTCGCAACGAACCGAAGTCGCAGAACGCATTGACGCAAGTCGACCAGGTCTTCTTCTTCCTTGCGTAGGATGAGCCCCACCGTCGACGAGTGCCCGGCTTTGTCGACCTTCTCTTTCGCACCGGCAAACGAATCCCGAACCTTCTCGCACAGTTTGTCCGTGACCTGCACTTCGTCGCTGATCACCGTCAACGCCTCCGACAGACGCTTGCGATCCTCCGCCAGGGTGGCGTTGCGTTCCGCCAGTTCGCGCACGGCGGGCCGAGCCAATTGCACCTGACGCAGGGCCTCGCGAGCCTGCCGCTCGGACTCTTGCTTGCGTTGCAGCGTCACCATGTCCCGCCACGCATTCGCTTCCTTCTCCCGTTGCGTGCGGTTGCGTTTGGCGATGTCCCGTTGTAGTGGGAACAATTCCGCCAAAACCTCCAGTCGTTTTGCCTCCGCGCGATACAATAACTGCTGCGCCCCCAGGGCGTGCATTCGAGCCGCCAATTCCGCCGCACGGGCCTCCGCCAAGGCGGGCGATTCGTTCGGGGCCGGTCCGGCCGTCAGTTGTTGTTGGGCATCGTCCTGACGCTGTTTGCTCTCCTCCAGCAGTCGAACCAGCTCCGCCTTGCGGTCACCCCGTCGCTTGATTTCTTCCTCACGCTTGCTCAATAGGTCGGTCGCCGACGCCAAGCGGTTCTCCGCCTCGGTCAATTGTTGCTCCATCTGTGGCAGTGGCGTACCGTCCGGCACCTGTAGCGAAACCTCCGGCATGGTCTCGGCAAGCTTGAGCTTCGCGTCCGCCATTTGTTTGGGGACATTCGACGCCTCTGCTTCGTATTGGTTTGCCTTTACTTGTGAGTCGTCGGCCAGTACGAGCCAGTCGAGCGCCGCCTTGTATCGCTTGGACAATTCCGTGCGGGCTTCCTCGTCAAGATCCGGAGCGTCTCGCAAGGCGTCTAACTTGGCTTGCACGCGGTCTCGCGTTATCGGTGACGAATTCGGAGCGGGGGCGTCTGTAACGCCGTCCGACGAAGTCTCACGTTCGCTTTCAGTAGCCTGGTCACCCGTTTCCGTTGCTGCACTGTCGTTCGACGGCGTCGGGAATTCCTGGTCACGCTCCGGTTCCGCCTGAACCGCTGCTGACAACGAATCTCCCTGTGCCATCGATAGGACAGCTTGACCGGTGATTGACCACCCAAGAATGATAACGAGGAGAAATCGATGCATGGTAGCGTTACAGGGGCAAAGGTTCGGTCATGATGATGGAAAGGCGATACCGCGGTGGCACGATGTTAGTGCGCGCTGGCGCACGCCGTACCTCCGTCGCGATCTGGTGATTCCGTCTCAATAGGGAATCTCTCGCGAGAGGTTTTGTTCGATTTGGCGGCCCTCGCGACTAATGGAACCACCCTGCGGATCCGCGATCGGGGACAGCGTGTCGACGATTTGCCGCCCGGTCGCGCGAGCGCCGTTTTGAACGCGAGTCCACGATTGACACCCCACACACGGCGCGATCAGCACGGCCGCAAGCACGGTAACTCGGCAGCTTCTCGTGATGACATATTTCTGGTGATCTGAGACTGCATACATCATGCGGGACCTTCCTTTGTACGACCGCATCCAACTGCGACTACATTACGATAGCCAAACTCGCGAAAGCGAAACATCACGCCGTCCGCCCGGTTTCGCGCGGGAGTTTGTCAAATCCAGTCCGGTTCGTCCAGATCAATTGCGATCACAGCATTGCTAGCGATGCTGCGCGAGTGGGCTCGGCGATGTTGCTTTGGGGCCGAGCTATCTGCCGCATTCTCCGCCCGAGCGCCCGCCAGGGGATCGTGGACCCAGGACCGTTGGGCAGACTCCCTCCGCACCATGGGCATCATGGGATGGTCTGCCGCTGCGGCGTTGCTGCCGCTGAAAATCGCTATTGGCTGCGAGACGGGAAGCAGAGATACCGGTTCGACGTAGCTGAGCGTTACCGTAGCCGTGTCCTGGCGAAGGTCAAATACCGTAACCGCCCCGGAGTTCGTGGCAGCGGCATCTTCCAGGTACGAACCGGCGACAATCACCGACCGGTCGATCGCCACGCTGTTGCCGAAACGATCGTTGGTGCTCGAACCGAGGTTGTGCAATTCGGCCTGCTGCGACCACGTCCCCGCGGCACTTCGGGCAAAGAGCAAGACACGACCGGAATCGACGCCCGACGCGTCGGCGAGGTACGCACCTACCGCGATGCGGTCCCCATCAATATCGATGGACGTTCCGAGCCGCTCGCCGGAAGAGGGGGGTGCCGCGGGTAACAGGCGAACGGTTTCCTGCCACACGGCGTTGACTCGCTGATACACATACACTGCACCTGTGTTGCTACGAAACGGATTCAAGTCGTAATCGTCCAGCCAGGCGGAGACGACGACCGTGGACCCGCTGGCCGCGACGGAAACACCGAATTGATCATTTGCCGTTGGCGATGATGGCGACAACTTGGCAGTTTCGCTCCAAGTTCCGTTGTGTCTTTCGAAAATGTACGCCGCGCCACTGTTCGAAGCACCGACGTCATCGAACCACGAGCCAACGATCACAGTTCCGCCACTTACGGAAACGCTTTTGCCGAATCGATCGCCGCTTGATGCGCCACTGGCGACGAGCGCGGCGGTTTCATTCCACTGGTTGGCGCCACCGGCGTGGCGTTCGAAAACATAGGCCGCCCCGCTCGCGCTGCCGACGGGGTCGTCCAATTCGGCGCCGACGACGATCACGTCGCCATCGATCGCCACCGACGTACCAAAGCGATCGGCGGCGGTGGTGCCACTGCCGACTAGTTTTGCGACCATATCCCAGCGGTCCTCGAATTCAGGGCGACGTTGGAAGACGTAAGCCGCGCCGCCGTTGGAACCGACGGGGGTGGAATCACTCAGCCAGGAGCCGACAACGATCGTGTCGCCCGAGATCGCGACCGACCAACCGAATTCGTCCCCCACGTCCGTGTTGGAGGCCTTGACATAGGCCTGCGGACTCCACGTGGCGCCGCTTCGCACGAACACGTACGCCGCACCACTGCCGACCGCGGCTCCTCCGCCGGAACCGTTGATCCCGGTCAGGTCGCTGGGCTCGTCCCATGCGCCGACGACGACGGTGTCCCCCGACACGGCGACCGACGCGCCGAAATTGTCGCCGGCGTGACCCGGGAGGGCCGCGTTCGACGATGACTTGAGATACGCCTGTTGCGTCCAGGTCGAACCGCTCCGCACGAATACGTATGCCGCGCCGCTGTCCAACTCGGAGTTGTCCGCCTGATTGCCGTTGACACCAGTCGCCGCACTGTCCTCCTTGTGGGCCCCGACGACGATCGAGTCGCCGTCGATCGCGACTGCGGTCCCGAACTCGTCGCCGAAGAACGAGTTCGAGGCCTTGAGGTAGGCCTGCTG
>JAGQPD010000108.1 GCA_020426865.1 Planctomycetales bacterium | reverse complement strand
GTTGCTCTCTCACGTCGCCGGAATCGGACCGAAACTAGCCAACGCCATCGTGGCGTATCGCGACGGCAAAGGTAAATTCTCCAACAGGCAACAACTGCTGAAGGTACCCAAACTCGGCCAAAAGGCCTTCGAGCAAGCGGCTGGTTTCCTGCGGATCCGCGATGGCAACGATCCGCTGGACAATTCGGCCGTGCATCCGGAAAGCTACCACGTGGTGCAGCGGATGGCCCATCAGCTAAACGTACCCTGCCAATCACTGGTCGGCAATGCGACGTTGGCCAGCAAACTGGATGCGCAGCTGTTCGTGGACGAGCGGTGTGGATTACCGACTGTGCAGGATATTTTGGAGGAATTGGCCAAACCGGGCCGCGACCCGCGCGACGAGTTCCGAGTCGCCGAGTTTGCCGAGGGTGTTCACGATATCAGCGACGTCAAGCCGGGCATGGTCTTGGAGGGAGTGGTCACGAATGTGACCCGCTTTGGAGCGTTTGTCGATCTGGGAGTCCATCAAGATGGCCTGATTCACATCTCGCAACTGGCCGATCAATACGTCGCAGATCCGAGCGACGTCGTATCGGTCGGCGACGTCGTTCGCGTGAAGGTCCTTGAAGTCGACATCGACCGTCGCCGGATCTCGCTTAGTAGAAAACAGCTCAGCGGCTAGGGTTGGGATAAGTGGGCGGATGCGGGACCGGCACCATGGCCGCGACAGGGGCCCCGCCAACACGGCATGGATCGCGGCCTTTCCTCAACTCGACGTCGCGACGAGCGGCTCCGGGCCCCCATACCTAGAACCATACAGCATTGAATACCTAGAACCATACAGCATCAATACCTAGAGGTGCTAGGTATTCGCCACCTGGCCTACAATCCGGCGACTTCAAAACCATCACGGTAGTGGCTGCGCAGGAATCGGTTCGCGTCGAAGACGTTGGTGACTCGCATCTGCTTGGCATTCCATTCCAGTCGAGTGTTCGGGAATCGAGCGGCGACGACTCCCAATAACAATGCCTCGGTCAGGGGGCCACCGTAACTGAATGGTGCGCTCGTCGTGCCGTTGCCCAGGCAGGCGTCGACCCATTGATGGTAGTGGTTGCCGTCCTCGACGTCTGGGCGTTGGTAGTCCGAAAACTTCTGGGCCGGATACAATTCCGCTTCCGACACGTGAGGCAGCAACAGCGTCCCTTCTTCGCCTATAAACAGCGCCCCTTGGCCGGGCAAATTCTTTCCTTCGGGCAGACCGACGTCGGTCAACGTGGGGGGCGCCATCTGGCCGTCATACCAGGTCCAGATCAGCTTGTCCGCCGTATGCTTCGTACCAGGGAACTCGTACTGCACCGTGTTCTGCTCAGGGTGACCAATACCTGTCGGGGCACGGCAGGAGGTCTGGGCCCAATTGGGTGCCGTCAATTCCAAAGCGGCATAAGGCGTGTCAAAGATATGGACGCCCATGTCGCCAAGCGTCCCCGTACCGAAATCGATCAATTTGCGCCATTGCCCGGGATGGAAAATGCCCGGTACAAACGGTCGCTCGTCCGCCGTCCCTAACCATAAGTTCCAGGAAAGTTCGGCCGGAGGCATCGCCACATTGGTGAGCAACCCGCCATCGTAGCCCCAATTCTTGTTCGACCATGCATGCACTTGGCTAACTTTTCCAATCACACCGTCTTGGATCATCCGTACTGCCCGTCGATAGGGGGCTGCGGAATGGACCTGAATCCCCATCTGTGTTGGCAAGCCTTTTGCTTCGGCAACTTCCCGCAATCGTCGCGCTTCAAAGACTTCATGCGTTAGCGGTTTCTGGCAATAGACGGGCTTGCCCGCGTTTAGCGCCGTCATCGCCGCCGGAGCATGCGTGTGATCGGGCGTGGAAACAACAACCGCGTCGACCTGGTCCCCCAACTCGGCCAGCATCTCGCGGTAGTCGGCAAACGTCTTGGCCCCGGGGTGCTTCGATGCCGCCTCCTTCAACCGGTTCGCATCCACATCGCACAACGCAAACACTTCGACCAGAGCGTGCGATGAAATCGATCCCAGATCAGCACTCCCCATCCCCCCTACGCCGATGTGCGCTGTCCGCAGCTTGCCGTTGGCCGAGATCGCCATGGCACGCGAAGATAGTACCGAGCTGGCGGCAAACATCGCACTGGTTTTTAGAAAAGAACGTCGATCTAACGATGGTTTCATGCAATTGACCCCTCGAGCACGTTTGGAAAGTTCACCCGGTTGGTGACGGCGGGAAAAATTGGCGGGCGAATTCATGCAGGAATCTTCGCCAAAGCGATGGTCCATTGTTCGCGTTCTCCGATTAGAATGGGGGAAGCAGCGGAATGCAAGTAACCGGCCGGCCGACACACGCCCCTGTTGCCAACCGCCTTGATGTTCGCCGATTGCCACATGCATGGTGAAATTCCTTGTTGAATCGAGTCCCGACCTATCGTTGGGTGGTCGTGCTTGCCACCGTGACAGTCGTTCCCGCACGTTTGTGGGGGAGTGTTCTCTTCACCGACGTGACGCAGCAAATTGGTATTGTCCATGTGCAAACGACCCCCGATCGAATTACTGAGATACCCGGTACCTCGTTCTTCACCGGTGGAGCAGCAGCCGGTGACTTCGATGGCGACGGTCATGTTGATCTCGTTTTTACCCGCCTCAACGACAGCGATATCCTCTATCGCAACCTGGGCAATGGCACATTTGAAATGCGAACGACGTCGGCCGGATTTGCCGCGGCGACGCTCACCAATGGTGTCGTGTCGGGCGATCTGGACAACGATGGCGACCTCGACCTGTACATGACTGCTGCCGGAGATGCCCGCAATTATCTCTACCTTAACGACGGGCGCGGCTTTTTCACCGATGTCGGAATCGACGCGATTGCAACGCTCGCGACCGGCCGCCTACGGATGGGGCAAGGAGCCAGCTTTGGCGATTACGACAATGACGGATTTCTGGATCTCGTCACAAGCGACTGGGGCAATACGGCAGACAATAGTCAATCTCGCCTGCTGCGCAACTTGGGGCCACAAAACGCTGGCTCTTTCGAGGATCTGACAGCATCCTCCGGAATCAATGTCTATCGAAACGAACGAACCTTTCGTTTTTCTCCGCGTTTCGTCGATCTGGATCGCGACGGCAACCTGGACCTGACGTTCGCCGCGGACTTTCAAACCAGCCAACTGTTCTGGAACAACGGCGATGGTACGTTCGCCGACGGCACGATCGCCGCCGGTCTCGGTACCGATCGCAACGGCATGGGCTCCACGTTCGGCGACTACGACGGAGACGGCGATTTAGATTGGTTCATCACCAATATCACTGAACCGCCAGGAATCGTGACACCGTTCGGCGGTTGGAACCGCTTGTATCGCAACGAGGGAGATCGAACCTTCACCGATGTCACGCAGCAAGCTCAAGTGAGAGATTCCAGTTGGTCGTGGGGGACAACGTTCTTTGATTTCGACAACGACGGCGATCTCGACCTGATCGCTACCAATGGATTCAACGGTGCCGGATGGAGGGACGACCGAACGGTTCTCTGGCAAAACAATAACGGAGTCTTTACCGACGTCTCCGATGCGATGGGAATCAACGATCGACAACAAGGCCGCGGACTGATCCACGTCGACTTCGACGAAGACGGCGATCTCGATGTTGTTGTCGTCAATCATTTGGCGGCCCCCGTTGTTTATCGAAACGATGGCGGGAACGACAACCATTTTCTGCGTGTGCAAACGCAGGGGACCGTTTCCAATCGCGACGGAATCGGCGCGTGGATCACGGTTACGCCCGATCGCAATTCCCCGGAACGCACGATGGTCTGGGAAGTGGATGGCGGCAGCAGTTTTCTCAGTCAAAACGAGCGCGTCGCGCACTTCGGATTGGGACCCGACATCGTGTCTGTCGACGAACTCACGATCCGATGGAGCAGCGGGATCGAACAGACGTTGCACAACGTCGCCGCCGACCAGACAATCGTGGTGATCGAATCAGCCCCAACGCTTGCCGCCGACTTCAACCACGATGGTGTCGTTGACGGTCACGACTTAGTGGTCTGGCAGTCGCAATACGATGCCCCAATTGGTTCTGTCTCAGGCAACACAGTCGCCGACGCCAACGGCGACGGCAAAGTGGACGGAGTCGATTTCCTGACCTGGCAGCACGAATTGGGCAGCAGCTCCACGAGGACGTTGACCGTCCCCGAGCCATCCGCGCTACTTTGGCTAATCCCTCTTAGCCTTCTCGGTTACTCGGCTCTCCGGTCATAGTTTCTCGGCTCTCCGAGCCGACCGCTTCGCTTCTTCACCCCCCTCGGCTATTATGCCACGTCAGAGTCATTGCCAGTGCGAGAATGCCCGGATCACAACCTGGCGTTGCCAAGCCCTCCCTCCCGCGCAAGGAGTTGCGCAGAACGCGGGCCGCGCGACAACCGCGTCTGCGTAAGGCCGATTCGTCCGCCATGTTTTCCGATCGGCCTTGGCACGCGGGGTGAGTCCCTTGACCCTGCTAGCAAGCATTACCGGAAGATGGTAGTTTCCTAACTTCCGGTGACACGCTTGATCTGTCATTGCGACGGAAGAGGCGAATCCCTTTTGGGCGTTTCGATTTGGTAAGAGCTATGCATCTTGGTTCGATCGACATTACGTTCGTTGTTTTGTACCTGTTGGGGATTGCCGCGTTTGGGATGTGGATGGGGCGCGGAATGCACACGGGCTTTGACTTGTTCTTGGGCGGCAAGTCGTTGCCATGGTGGGCGGTGGCGGCATCGTTGGTAGTCTCGGACATTGGCGCCAAGGACATGGTCGGGTTGGCGGACGACGGCTATCGCTACGGCTTGGTAATGACCAACTTTGACTTGATTGGTTGCGTGTTTCCGGTCTTGATCGCGGCTTTTTTGTTTATGCCATTTTTGTGGCTTGCCGGGGTGTACACAATTCCCGAGTACTTGGGTCGGCGATACAATCAATACGTCCGCTTGTGTTTCGCGGTGATCTGGGCGGTATTCATGGTCGGTACCCTGGGCGTGATCTTTGTCAGTGCCGGAACGATGTTTGAGAGTCTGCTCGGTTGGAATTTTAGCACGTCGGTGCTCATGACTGCCATTCTCGTGGCATTGTATACGGCATTCGGTGGGTTGAAAGCGGTTGTGTACACAGATCTTGTATCTTGCGTGGTGCTGATCATCGGCGCGATTTTGATTTGTGTGATCGGACTGCAGGAGGTAGGGGGCTGGCAAGCGTTACGTGAAAAAGTCGATGCCATGCCGGGAACGGAATATCATTTCCAGCTCTTGCGGCCGGCCGATGATGCCGATTACCCCTGGCCGGCCGTCCTGTTGGGGCTGGGATTCGTTTTAGGGCCGGCGTATTGGATTGGGAACCAGGCCATCGTGCAGCGGAGTTTTGGGACGAAGAGTCAATCCGAAGCTCGGGCGTCCTATGTGATGTGTGCGGCGATCAAAACGCTATTCCCGTTTTTGCTCGTTGTCCCAGGCTTGATCGGTCTGGCGTTATTTCATGACAAGATTGGTCCCGGCAATTCGGATTCCTGGCAAGGGGGACAGGTATTGCCCGAGCTAGTCAAGTTACTGCCGACCGGGATCCTGGGTGTTGTATTGGGGGCATTTCTTGCGGGCATCATGTCGAACCTCGATTCGTACGTGAACTCAGCCGCCACGCTTTGTGTGACCGATATCTACCAGGCACTGATCAATCGCCGGGCGACGGGGCCGCAATTGATGTGGTTAGGTCGTGCATTGGTCGTGATGTTCCTTTCGCTGGGGGCATGCTGTTCGTTCTTTGTTCGCGAGCGATTCGGTTCTGTGTTCGAAGCGTTCCAGACTTTTCTCAGCTTTTTCCAAGGGCCGCTCCTCGCCTTGCTGTTGTTCGGGATGCTCACTCGATTCGCTACGCAATGGGGCGGCCTGGCCGGCCTGCTGAGTGGCGTCACAGTGGCCAGCTACCTGAAGTTTGGTACGACCGACCTGTCGTTTTTGTGGATCGCCTGGTGGTCGTTTGTAGCGTCGGTTGCCGGAGTGGCGATTGTCAGTCTCTTTACCAAGCGTTATAACGACGATCGCTTGCGAGGTCTGGTATGTTGGTTGCCAATGAGGCAGGAGCGCGGTTGATGAGCGGGCAATTCACAACGCTGGTTGTTGCGATGGGAGCGACCAGCCCACTGGCAGGTCGCTTGGCATTCGCGAGCGTCTTTGCGGCCCTGATCGTGTGGCTGCTACTCGCCCCCGCATCGCTTTTCGACGAGTCCTCCACAACAGCTCGCCCCGACAAGACGCCGCTTTGGAGGAATACGCGTACGTGGGCCATCGCCGTCGCGGCCTTTGAGATGCTGACGTATTTATTGTGGCGATAACGTCCGCTACAGTCTGCAATTCGAAATCTGTGTTTCGAGGATCGCGGTGGCGCCGATCCGTTCGAGCTGTTCCATCACGTTGATCAGTTCGTTGTGTTTGACCATTGCGCGAACGGCACACCAAGCGGGATCTTCGAGTGCATTGACGGTGGGCGAGTTGAAACCGGGAGTGATCGCTTCGGCTTCGGCAAGTTTCTTGCGCGGGATGTTGTATTCGAGCAGAGAATAGCTGCGCGCGATTACGACTCCTTCCAAGCGCCGGACGACGCGATCGGCCAACGTCGTATCGATGCACTGCGAGTTTTGCACGAGGACGGTTTCGTACTGCCCGATTTCGTCGAGAATCCGCAGGCGATTGGCGGCCAGCGTACTGCCGGTCTCCACGAGGTCGACGATGGCATCGGCCACGCCAAGCGTGATCATGATTTCGACGGACCCCGACAGTCGCACCAGATGCGGCGTGGCGTTGTGGACTCGTAGATACTCTTCGGTGCAGTTGGGAAACGACGTGGCAATGCGGTGGCCATCCAGTTTCTTGGGAGAATCGATCGGACTGTCGTCGGGGACACAGATCGCCAGTCGACAGCGGCCGACCCCAAGGCTCAACCGCTGCTGAAGCGACCGACCCGCGTCACCTGCTTCGGCAACCAGGTCGCTCCCGGTGATCCCCATGTCAATTGCACCTTCGGCACAGAGGACCGGGATATCGTCGGTACGGAGAAAGGTGATGTCGACATCCATTTCGCGGACCCGAGCGAATAGGCTGCGGTCCTGCCGTCGGAAACTCAAGCCAGCTTGCCGCAACAGGTCCGTTGCCAAATCTGCCAGTCGTCCTTTGCTGGGCACTCCGATTCGCAGGTTTCTAGACAAGCAATCACTCCTGACTATGACTTGTTTCGCAATTCTTTCTCGTCGATCCCGGAAACCCCGAACCGCGACGCCAGTTTCTGTTCGACCGCCTGCAGCGTCACATCACGATGTGCCAACACGACCAGCACATGGTAGATCAGGTCGGCCACTTCGTGGGTCAGATGGTCGCGGCCCGCATCGTCCTGGGCATGCCGAGCGGCATCGACGACTTCGGCGGCTTCTTCGGTGATCTTGGCCCCGATCTTCTCGACACCCCCTTCGAATAACAGCGACGTATAGGACCGCGGGGGCGGATTGACCTTGCGGTCTTCAATGGTGGCCATTAGCTTGGCCAGCACAGATGGTTGCGGTTCCATTGGCTGGTGTCCTATTTCTTTATCTCTTGCTTCTAACGTTAAGACAATCGAGACGGCCGTAGCGTTCTATCGTAGACCGAGATGCGGCGACTGACAAACGGGGAGTGATCGGGCGGATGTTTCCAGAAGCGGCCGACTGTTGGTATTTGACCGGCCCGACGGCCGTCGGCAAAACGGCCGTTGCCATGCAGCTGGCCCAGCGGCTGGGTGCCGAGATTATTTCGCTCGATTCGATGGCCATCTACCGGCAGATGGATATCGGCACGGCCAAACCGGCACCGGAGTTGCGAGCACAAATACCGCATCATCTGCTGGATATTGTCGACCCGGACGAGGACTATAGCCTTTCGATGTACGTGGACGCAGCATTGGCGTGCATTGCGGAGATCCGCCAGCGTGGGCGGGAAGTGTTGTTTGTGGGCGGGACGCCGCTCTATTTAAAGTCGTTATTACGCGGCATTTTTTCCGGGCCGCCCGCCGATTGGGAATTTCGGCGGCAGGTCGAGGAAGAGGCGCGACAGGTGGGAATCGAAGCGCTGCATGAGCGATTGCAGCTGGTGGATCCACTATCAGCGGCGAAATTGCATCCAAACGACATCCGCAGGATCATCCGCGCGTTGGAGGTTTATCGGGCGACCGGCCAGCCGATCAGTCATCTGCAGATGCAGTTTGATGAGGGTCGGCGGGCGGAACAATGTCGCGTGTTTGTGTTAAATCGGGATCGGGCCGAGCTTCATCGGCGGATCGATGACCGGGTTGCCCAGATGTTGCAGGGTGGGCTGGTGGACGAAGTGCGGCGACTGAGGCAACGCGAGCGTCCGATGAGTCATACGGCGGCCCAGGCCGTGGGGTACCGCGAGGTGGGCGAGTATTTGGATAGGAAATTTGACGCGGTGGAAATGGAGCGACGCCTGCGAGTTCGCACGCACCAGTTTGCACGCCGGCAATTGACGTGGTTCCGGGGTTTGAGCGAGTGTCGGTGGGTTGGGTTGACACCCGAATCGGACGCAGCGGAAATCGCTCATCAGATCGCCTCCAGCCCAGACCCCAACCAAGCGGCCAACGACCGGGCCCACAACGGGCCAAATGACTGATCCCACCACGGACCGTCCGACGGGCTCGGTTGAGAACGGATAGCTCGGTTTTAAGGGTGTTAGCGTGGAAAAATGGCGAGCAGCAAGCGGCGTCAACCCGTTGACAGGTCAAGGGCGGCGCCTATGATGGATGTTTCGGACCCAGCAGCAATAGTAGCTTGGCTCTCGGAGTCGAGTTGTCGCTTGACTTTTCGAGTCGAGCAGCGATTCCGCCTTGGCAACCAACGCGAAAGACGCGCAGCGAGTGGCATAGACGGCGGATTCTGCAATGGGCGGTAACGGCGGCCGGCGGGATTGGGAGAGCGAATAGATGGCTGGATACCAACAGATCAAGGTGACGGAGGTGGGCGACGTTGCCGTGGTGCGTTTCAAGCATCGTCGGATTATCGACGAGGCGGCGATCCAGGAGTTGGGGGACGAGTTATTTGCGTTGGTGGAGCAGGAGAAGCGGGAAGCGATTTTGTTGAATTTTGAGGACGTAGAGTTTTTATCGAGTGCAGCATTAGGCAAATTGATCAAGATGGACAAGAAGGTGAAGTCGGCGGCGGGAAAGCTCAAGTTAGCGAGCATCCGACCCGAGATATACGAGGTATTTACGCTTACGCGACTTGACCGGTTATTTGACATCAAGGACAGCGAGCGCGAAGCGCTCGCGGCGTTTTAGCAACTTGTTTCACAACTTCCCGCGCACGATTCGGGCGTCAAGTCCGCACAACAAAAGAGGCGCAACTCCATAAAGAAAACCATTCCCCTGTAGCTCAGTTGGTA
>JAGQPD010000107.1 GCA_020426865.1 Planctomycetales bacterium | reverse complement strand
CGTCTTCCTCGACTCCATCACTCTCACCTCGCGGTCGCAACCAACGCTACCAAGACGAAGTCCACCGCCTAATCTATTACGCTCGCCGCAACGCCCTGGCGTCCTATTCCCATCAAAAGACTTGTCGGAAGCGATTCGCGGAACTCGGAATCGACCCAGACAAGATCAAATCCGTACCACCGAAAGTCCCACCATGCTAAGCTCAAGACATCAAACATAGCGATGTTCAGTTAGGGTACATTTTTGCGTGGAAAAGCTCCGTACCCTGGATTGGACCTTAATGTAGCCGACTGGCGGATACGCTGTTCTGACCGCGCTCGACGGCATCGCGAAAGCTTATCCCTAATTCTCCCAGCTCTTCGCATAACATATCGAGATCCCATTCCCGGATTCCGCCCTCTCCGTTAAACGATGCTGCTAATCGATTGTGCGTGGGGGAGAACTCGATCTTGTTCACAGGTGTGAGCTTGGCGGGTGATTTGAACGTCAGGATTTTCCGCAGTCGTTGTTCTTCAAGTATCCATAAATGGATCCAACCGTCACGACCTGACGTCGCCACGAGAGATGGAATGATAGCGGAAAACGAGATGGATGAGATCCAACCGTGATGCAGTCCCGCGAGTTCGAAAATTTCTCCCGATTCGGGATAAACAATCGCAGCCGTCCCGTCGTCGCGACCGCACAGGATTACGTTTCGCACACCGTCCACACCGAGCGACATGAGATGCCCACCGATAGAGAACTGTTTTTCCAAGAGTAACGATTCGTTACAGTTAAAGATCCTCAATTCCCCATCGCGCGAAGCAACATAGAGGCGATCGTCGCGCCGGATCACCTTCGTGAGGGCCGAGACCCCTATGTTCTCCCTGCTTTCGCTGTTGTCGAATTGCACCGTTGCTGATTCCGTGGTCTCGACTTCCCCATGACAATCGAGCAGTTTATCTCCGACGGTGAACCACGCTTGTTCAGCAGACGTCCCCGGGGCTATGGAAGCATAGCGTTCAGCCGAAATGTCGACCGTATCGGATGAGCCTCCCATCATGCTCCAAGCACGGACTTTTCCCCGATCGACGCTGTAAAGCCGCGTACCGTCCGATGAAAACGTCACGTCACACGATTCCCATGTTACCGGCTGGTCAACAACGAAATCCCGAAACAGGACAACTGCTTGAAGTTTCTCGTCCCAGACGATCAACTCCGCGTGGCCTGATTCAATGTGTTCGTCGTGCATGGCAATTGCAGCAATTCGTGTGCCGTCAATCGCATAAACGAAACTTTTGACTTCACAAGGACTCACGAATCGTGTCTCCATGACGCGACTCGTATCGAGTTCATACACGTTAACGTCGTGCTTCTCGGTGAGGGCAACCAGATTGCCACGAGGGCTAAATGATGCATCAAGATTGGCGTCTCCAAAGATTGGCTTTCGTATTTGCAGGGCCCCCGTCGCCGTGTCCCAAAACTTATAGTACTGATCACTTGAGCATGATACCAACACATCGGATGACGGCGTGCACGTTATGCATAGGGGCTGCTCTTCGTGAGCTATCTTCCCTAAAATCGGATCGACGAATTCACGGCTTTGAGAAAAGCCTCCGTCCGAAGGGTGAAGAAAGATCCTACGATTGTGATCAAAAGCAACGAACGTGCCTTCTTTGTTGATCGCGAAGGACGAGCCGTTCGTACTACGTTCTTGGATCGTGCGTGTCGCCCCTGTGGCGATCACGGTATCGCGATTATATCGCCAGATGCTTGGCCTTGCCGAGAACATCTCGTCGTTCCTTGGATTGAAGACGATACGTTGCCCCACCGTTTCAAGTTGGGCGAGTTTCCGCAGGTCGTCCGTGGACCAGAGTTGTAGCAGGCCATTGTCCGTCGCTGAGCCAAGAATGGCGCCGTCAGGCGTGATGCTAAGGCTTTGGACACGTGTAGTATCACCAGTCGACCAGGTCGCGTGCTCAGACGCAGCTATGTCAAATCGGTGAATCGTACCGTCACGTGAACCCGCGTAAAGTAGCCGCGAATCAGGAGAAAAGACCAAAGCGTGAACGCCCGAATTGCGCGCCTCAGATGGCGATGGCACGTTGAATTCTCGGTAACACGAAAAGTCTGATGTATCATAAAGACGTACGGGACAACTTTCTGGATTGTAGTGCTTGCCCGCGGCGAGGAACCGTCCGTCGGGACTGAATTCAACAGTGAACGCGTGAAACCCCTCTGCGACGAGACGTTTTTTGCCAAGATCGAACCCACTAAGTACCTCGGCTGCGATAGAACGAAGTTGTATCTCGTCGGTACTGGCGATCTTCAGGCCGACCATTTCCCGGATTTTCCCGCGGCAGATGTCCTTCCACCCTACTTGTTTGCTTTCGATGAGGTCCCGCAATTCGCTGTAAAGAGTGAAATACCGTGCGATCTTCAGCGATTCTTCCGTAGCAGCCCGTTTGGACGATTCGGCCTGCGCTATCTCTTCTGCCGCCTTTTGTCGACTCTCTGCAATGACTCGTTTGGAAGACTCAACCTGACTGGACCAGAGGGACCACGAGAGCGCGGACACCACGAGTAGAATGGCGAACATCAATCCGATGTACTTCGGGTGTCGAGCGGCCCAGCGGCGCCACCGCATCCATGGTGTGACAGGACGCGTTCGCGTCTTGGCACCTGACAACCATCGGTCGAGTTCGTCCGCTAAATCGTCGGCGGCGGTATACCTTGCCTGCGGGCGTTTTTCCAAGCACTTCAGGCAGATCGCCTCGAGTTCTGGCGATACGTCTTTGTTCAGATAGCTAGGCGAAACTGGTTCGCATTGCCTGATCTGCTCGAATAGCTGTGGACTTGAGCTGCCAGCATGCGGCGGTCGCCCGGCGAGCAGGAAATACAATACCGCTCCCAGAGCATAAATGTCGGTATAGAACTCCGCAGGCTGCCCCAGTGTTTGCTCGGGTGCCATGTATAACGCGGTGCCCAGTACCGCCCCGGTTTGAGTGAGTTGTTGCGAGGCATTGAGGTCGCGAGCCAGGTCAAAATCACCCAAATGCGGCTGAGCGTCATCGCCAATTAGTATGTTCGACGGCTTGATGTCGCGGTGCACCAAACCGGCGCGGTGGGCAGTCGCGACGGCGTAAGCGAGCTGTCGCACACATCTGGCCGCCGTGAGTGGAGTAAATGGTGCTTTGGACGCATATTGCCCCAATTCGCCTTTTCGAAACAGAGGTGAGACGACGAAGAAATTCCCTTCGTGCCGTCCGAAGTCGAGCACGGGTACGATCGCTCCGGCCGGCAATTCCTGCACTTTCTTAAGTGACCGCTCAAGCCGCTCAACTTGCGTGTCCGAGAGAGACCAGTACGGGATGAGCTTGATAGCCACGACTCGATTAGATGCCGAATCGGTTGCCTCGTAAACAACGCCGCTTCTACCTCGCCCAATTTCCCGGCGACTGATGGCGTAACGAAATGAACCGACCTGGTTATCATGACGGTGCAATAGCGAATAGCGACGTAGTCTTGCTTCCACTTCGCTCGACAGTGATGCGGACTCAGACGCAAGTTCTTTCAGATAGTCGCTGCGTTGTGATTCACTGAGGCTCCGTGCTTTGACGAAGCCGTCGATGATTCTCCGGTAGTCATTACCTGATTCCATCTCGTCGTTACGCGTAATGCGACCTGTCGTTTCGATGTGATGCGTCGGTTCTGTATTACCCCATGCTGATTTCCACGGCGGCAATATCTACCCATTCGTGGACGTTCGCGGTCGTTGTGTCCAACAGTGCGGCAATCTCATCGTAATGTCGTCCCGCAAAGACGGCAAGCATGAACGGCAGCGCGAATTCCGGGGCAACCTTTTTTAGACGGTCCAATCCCGCATGAATCTTCAAGATTCTCTCTGGCCGGGTCACCGTGTCTCCGATCGTTGTCGACAGTGCAGCTTCAGGCGTGACATCCGTGTCGTGCTGAAGTTCGGTTCCTTCGCGTTGCTGCATCGATTGCGTCGCCTGCTTCACCAGGAGCCGGGTATAAATGTCGCAGAACGATTGGTAAAACTCGAGCGGAGACACGTGAATTGACGACGGCTGACTTAGGTAATCTTTAAAGGCATTGTCGGTAAGCGTACGGTTGGATTGTGCCAAGTGGAGCTGCGACGGTAGCGCAACTTGTTCAATGACCCGCGTCAGGTGACGCAGGACGGAACTATCGACAGGCGTCGACTTGCTGCCAACTAGCTGCGCATCGTTGCTCAACGGACGTCGGCCCGATATCAGTAATGCAACGCCAAGAGGCCCCAACGGCATCGCGTCGAGGAACTTACGCAACATACTCGAGCTATCGTCCAATTGGCTGGCAACGCGGCTTCTTACCGCGTCGTTGGACGTCTCATCGAGCACTGTTTGGATATCACTAAGGATTGGCATGATATTCAAACCATTCATGGGAAATGATGGATTCCAAAATGCACCACGAGACGAAGTACTTCTTCATTGTCATTTTGACACGATCGACAGTAGTGATTTCCGTTTTCGGCGTGACTGACTTGATCAGGTTAATAAATTCATCCACCACTTCGTCGTCAATAGGTTTCGCAGCTCCAAGTATCGCCTGCAGCAGCTTTCGGTTGCGGACAAGAAAATGCAAGCAGACGATTTCGTCTGCGCTGGGAACATCCGCCGATCCGCCGTTGTGCTTCACTTTGTCTCGGATGTGTCGCAGCACATCACTGTAGCAGCCAAGCACGGCTGTAAGGCTTTCTGGCAAAACAGAATGGCTGACGTTGAACGCGGAAACCGTGGAGAGAAAATGCGTGAGCGAAGGTATGGTGGCTGACGGTGAATCCGAGTTTCCCATCAGGTCCCCTTCCCAGCGGAAGACCGTAGAATAGGCGGCGCCGATCGTATCCGCGATCACTTTCAGCTCATTGGTATCGCGACCATGTGTTTCCCGGATCCGGCGCACCACGTCATCGTAGACGGGCGGCAGATACTGTCGAAGAAGACCGCGAGAAAACGCGTTTTGCACCTCACTGACAAAACCCTGGCTAAGCCCCAGTTCCTGCCGCATTGTCCTCCCTGCTTCTCGCCACTCGGACAGTTCCATCGGATCGGGATGCGACTGTGTCATCGATCGAAGCATAACGTGCGAGATACGGCGGTTTCAACATGACGGACGCGCAGGAACCAACCGTCATCCTACCTTCCCTGCCATGCTTTCGCAATCTTGGATAATGCCACGAATAACGGTTTTATGCAAAACCCGTGAAATCATCGACTGTGGCTATATCCCTGATTCATGATTGCACACGTGCAATGACTTTTTAGCTGTAGTATTGATCGACTACGTGACCAATGGTTTTAATGTGACTCACGCTTGAGTCTCAAGCAGCCTTCGCGTGACGTCGTAGTGTCGATACTCAATTCGACCGCTTTGTCCCATGGGTGTGGAGTCGCAATCGTAAACGCAAGACACAAAAGAGCGAAGTTGCAGACGAACATGTGTTCGAGCTATCACTAAACAGTATGGGAGTGTGACATGCGTGCCAGATACCACGACTACTTGAAGTGCGAGCAACTGGAAGGAAAACTACCCCTGACGACATCGACTTTGCTACTAACCGACGATTTCAACGACAATTCGCTCGACACGTCGAAGTGGGTAGCGGACACTAGTGTATTACCGGCACGCAACGTTCAGGAGCAAAACGGGAGGGTAGAACTCACAACGTTTGGAGTATTGCGAACGGTAGATGAGTTCGACGGTAGTTCAATGGGACAAGGAATTCTTGTTGAAGCTGACTCGACGTTTGGTCCGTTTACGTTTGCGCAAGCCCTTGTCAGTCTTCGGAGCGATGGCAACACGGAAGCTGCGGAAGGTGGAAGCCCCGAAGACGGTTTGGAGTTTGACGTTGTGCTGCCTGATTTTGCACGGGTAAAGGACCGAGTCGGCGGTGTCAGCACAGAACTATTCGTCGGTTCGTTGGGCCTAAACGCAACGAACGGCGATACAATTCACTGGTCGTTGTTTGATAATGGCACTGATTGGGACTGGAGCATGACGAATCTGTCTAACAATCAGACGTTCCACCTATCTGGAACAAGTAGTGCAGGTGACGGCACTAATTTTGTCTCCTTCCATGGCGGAAATGGGACGTTTCGCACGGATTATTGGGACAATATCTCAATTTCACAAATCGTCGCGGATCCCGTCGTCGCCGAAATCGATATCAAGCCAGGAAGTGAAACCAATCCGATCAATGTGGGTAGTAATGGTGTGATTGCTGTAGCGGTGCTCACAACCGATTTGTTCAATGCGACACAGGTTGATGTGTCTACGGTGCAATTCGCCGGTGCTACGTCTATTAACTCCGCGTATGAAGACGTCGACAATGACGGCGACTTGGACTTGGTTCTTCATTTTAGAACACAAGAGACAAACCTCACTGACCTTTATGCTCAGCTATTAGCGGATGACATAAATGCCGATGGAATTTTAGATTCCAACCATAAGGAAGCCTCGGTTACTATCACGGGAACAACATTAGACAACCTTTTGTTTCAAGGTTCTGATACGGTAGACCTGTTTCTTTCGGGCAAAGCACTTCGTTCTTTGCTCGAATCTCTAGCGGCTGACGGTTTGATCTAATGCAGACTAGGAATTGACTCTCTTGACCCATGACGGTCATGCCGCAAAGCCGCGTTCGTAACGTACAGGCGTCCACTTGCACGTGGCAATTGGACGCTTGCCTGGCAGTGACGCTGGCGTTAAAGCACCTTCTCATCGTTGAACGCACGCCTCAGACGCCGTCGCGTAATGTTAGTTCAACCCACTTTATACGAACCAAGATCTGGACTGTTTCACGAGGTTAACATAACCGGACAGCTGTCTGATCGGACGAGGGCTTCTGCGATGTGCGTGCGAGCGTCTTCCATCTCTTTGCATAGAGCGTCGGCCACCGGTGCCAACGCTCTCGAAAACTCCGTTTCTCGCACCGCGAGTTGGCCGTTTGGCCACCGCTTCGTCCATTGATCCAGAGATCCGGTACGCGATCGCACGGCGCACGAATCCGTGCCATGATGCTCCGCCGCAGTCTGGACGAAACGGCCCACAACGTTGTCGCAACAGCTCATCGAATTAACCGTATGTCAACGTCGAAACCTAGTTCCAACTTTTTCCACTTCTGATCGCAGGTGAGGATGGGAACATCCCGGCATGCTCCCAACGCCAGGCACATGCTATCGGCATAAGACACGTTCATTTTCGCGTTGGCTGCGTGAATGATGGCGGCGGTTTCCGCTTGATCTCGGTCGACCGGCACTGCGTCTGGGAAACATTCCTGGAGGACGGTTCTTGTATCATTCACATCCATGCCTTCGCGCACTAACTTTGAAAACGCTTCGGTGAGATTGACGGTTGATACAACACTTCGGGAAAGCACATCGTGCACCGCCTGCGCGCCACGTTCGTTGTTGATATAGGCCAGCATCGCGGAGGCATCCAGCACGACCTTATTCACGGGAGGCTTCTTCTCGACGTTCCGCGATCAGCTCGTTGACCAGACTGCGGTCACCAATCTGGGTTCGTAACTTCTTCTGGAACGCGTTTAGCATGGCCGATACCGAGCGAAGCTTCATGTCACCATCCTCGATAGTCAGAATCAGCGTGTCACCGATGCTGAGCTCGAGTTCTTTGCATGCTCTCGCTGGCAGTACGACACGACGCCCCTCAGTGAGCCGCACGTGGAAGGTGATGTCTCTCATGGCGATTACCAATGCTGTGGATTGTCACTGAACAATGCCACAATCGACGTGTCATGTCAACAAGTTGTTGAAAGCCACAAAAGTATTATTGCCCCTACTGGTATCCGATAATGTCCTTTATCGGATACTCCCATCTGGCACAAATCAACGACTTGTCAGACCGATAATTTCTGGCAGCCTGAAACAGATTGACTCAATGGCGATTCTGTGGCAACCTTCTTTTCACGGCAAAATGTAATCCTCGGACGGAAAATGGAAAATGGACAACCTGGAAGAATCTGGCATACGACGGTCGATAAGTCAGGCCGCGTTTTGTTGCCGGCGGAACTGCGGCAGTTGATGCGTGCAACGCCGGGCACCGAACTGATATGGATGCGTTCGGACGATGGCGTGAAGCTACAGGCATTCGCCGATGTGCTGACGTCGGTGCAGCAGTACTTCCAGGGCCTGTCGCCCGCTGACGAATCATGGTCTGACGAATTGCTACGAGAGCGTCGCGACGAGCCTTCGCGTGAGTAGCTTTGTTCTCGACACCTCCGCCCTCGTCGCCATCTTGCGAAACGAGAAAGGTGCGGACCAGGTCAAAGACCGATTGCATGGTGCGTTGGTTTCCAGCGTTACTTTATCCGAAGTTTTATGCAAGACGATTGACAAAGGCGGCAGCCTGGAAATGGCGCGCGCGATGTTATCTAGCTTACCGCTCGAAACCGTGCCGTTTGATGACGAACAAGCGGCCATTGCAGCCTCGATCCATGAAAGCACTCTGGGGCGGGTTATCGCGTTTGCGGACCGAGCATGCCTTGCGCTCGCCCTCTCGAGACAACTGCCAATCTTAACGAGTGATCGCCAGTGGAAGAAACTCAAGTTGAATCTGCAGGTTGAGTGTTTTCGCTGACAGGTTCAGATTGCGTCAGGGATCTCGTTGAAAAGATCTTGCCGGGAAAAGAAGGAGGATTATGGCTGACAGTCTCGTGCTACTTCGAAACGCTTCGCCATCGACGAACGTCCTGGGCTCTTGGCTGGAGGGGCTGGGTGAGCAGTCGGCCGACCGCATCCTGCAATTCTTCACCGCGGAAATCCGAAACCCCAACACAAGGCGAGCGTATTTGCGGGCGCTAGTAAACTTCGTGACCTGGTGCAACGAACAGCACATCACGCTTCGCGATCTAACCCCCTACTACGTCGCTGCCTACATCGAGCAATTGGGGGTTACACATTCGCCCCCAACGGTCAAGCAACACCTGGCAGCGATTCGCATGCTGGGCGACTACCTGGTTGTTGGACAGATCGTACCCCACAATCCAGCTGCTGCCGTCCGCGGCCCAAAATATGTCGTCAAAAAGGGCAAGACTCCTGTGCTTAGTGCGGAAGAGGCCCGTCAGTTCTTCGACAGCATCGAAACGGATACGATCATTGGCTTGCGGGATCGGGCGCTGTGCGGCGTGCTCGTGTATAGCTTTGCGAGGATTTCTGCGGTGCTTAACATGAACGTGGAGGACTACTTTCATCAAGGACGTCGGTCGTGGCTGCGTCTCCACGAAAAGAACGCCAAATACCACGAAGTACCAGTGCACCACTCTGCACAGGAATACC